>JALFPC010000029.1 GCA_022782305.1 Prevotella sp.
GGTGTGGAATAAATAGCCATTACCCTCTGTCAATGATTAAGAAAATAAACCAATAGTTCTATCAATAACAATAAGACAATAATATGAATAACCTAAAGAAAAAGACGTGTAACCCTGCCTCTGTGAAGAGGATGTGGGGAATGGTGTTAATGATTGCAGCCTTGGCAATGAGTTCCATTACTGCCCATGCCAAGGTAGTGTATGATTTTGAGGATTTTGAGATAGGCCATACTTTTACCCTATGGAATGTCTATGGCGGTGTGCCCGACGGTTCGAGTGCTGTGGTGGAGACCGACCCTGCCAATCCTTCCAACAAAGTGCTACACGTGATCATCAAGGGATGGAACACATTTGTAGAACTAACCCTGCCCGACGATTTGGCGGGACATAAACTCACGGATAATGTTAAGCAGGTGGAACTATCCTTATACCGCCCATCCACAGATGCCAACGACTATAAGCAGTTTCATGTGTACCTCGGGTCCGAACGCTTGTATATAGACGATGGATATCCTTATCAGGGCGACAAAGGACAGTGGCAGTCAAGGGCTTATGCCCTCAATGCCGTGGCTGAGGCCGCTGACACAGAAACCAAGTTGCGCCTCGGCATACATAATGACGACTCAGAATACTACATAGACAATATCACCCTCAAGAGCGAGTATGATGATTTCATTGTGGCAGAAGCAAACACCGTGGTAGACATCTGCGAAAAAAATACCTCTTCGACATACAAACTCTATGAAACGCCGATACTGGTAAACGAAGGCAATACCTTCACCCTCAAGTCTGCCCGATACTCATACTGGAACAGTAGGGTGGTGGGAAATGGTACACTCAAACTCATGGCAGGAGGAGAGCGCACCTTCCTCGGCAACAGCAGCAAATCCTATCCCGACTGGACACGCTTTAGCGGCACACTACACATTTATCCATATAAGGAAGTGGAAGGCTCATGCGGATTCTATGGCATGATATGGATGCACAACGGCAAGACCTTCTTGGCCGACGATGCCATCACATCAGCAGACGAAGGCAAGGCCAACAACTGTTTGGCCAATGCAGCCCTCGTATTGCATGAGGGTGCCACACTGGCTGCCGAGTCAGGCACGAGAGGCATGCGCATAGGCCAACTCGATACCGAGGCAGGAAGCCGCATACAGGGATATTATAAGTCAAACAGTTCATCTCACAGCTATTATCTCGTGGGGGGCAGCAATAATGATGCCATTATGGCTGGCCGTATAGCCCCCAATAGTGATAATGTAGACATGAAAGTGGGCATCATCAAAGAGGGCAAGGCCACACTGCGCATCACAGGAAATGATAACCTCATAACTGGCGGCCTGACCGTCATGCAGGGCTCTGTGATGGTAAACAACAACGCTGTCGAGGCTGCCGCCTCCAAGAAAACGGGTGCCATAGGTTACCAGAAAGATGCCAATGCCCCCGGCGTGGTGGTACGCAAGAAGGGATGCTTGGGCGGCACTGGCTCCATCGGTACCAATGTAGATGTGTATGGCACCCTGGCTCCTGGCGATGGTAGCATAGCCACCTTAACCATTGCCGACTACGCCAAAGGCAAGAAACCAAACCTAATAGTGAGGCCCACAGCCAAGATAAAGATCGAGGTGGACGGCGCTGGCGGTAGTTCCATAACCCATGACAAGGTGATTGTGGGTGGCAATGTGGTTTATTACAATATAGACGAAAACTTTGCCGAAACAGATAAGATGCCGCAGATACATATCATCCTCAAAGAGGGTGCCACACTCAAGACTGGCGACCAACTGACCCTCGTGGAATCTGCAGGGCGTAGCGCACTCAATGGTGGACAGTGGCAGTTTGAGATTCGCTATCCACAAGCCTACACCTGGGAGGTGGAAGAGGCCACCGATGCCGAAGGCAAGTATACACTCAAGGTGAGAGTAGTGTCTGAAGACTATTCCGGTCAGGGCGAGGCAGGATATGATGATGATGAAGAAGACAATGGCAACGAAGACATACCGCAACTCGATATAGAGGCAGAGATGGCATACAATACCCCACTTAGAACATACGCCGAGAAGAAAAACAAATTTGTGGGCACCTGCGTACCCGTATGGAACATCAATGTTGACGATGATAATGATGCCAAGACCAAACTCATTGCAGAGCAATTCAATATGGTGGTATGCGAGAATGAAATGAAATTTGATGCCACCGAACCATCGCAGGGCGAATTTGACTATTACCATGGCGACCGACTCGTAAACTTCGCCAACCGCCATGGCATGAGAGTCAGGGGACATGCCCTCGTTTGGCATAGCCAAGTGCCGGGATGGCTCACCAGCGATGGCAATAAGAACAGTTTTAACCGTTCAAGAGAGGAACTGTTGGCCATAATGAAAAACCATATAGAGAATGTGGTGGGACACTGGAAGGGCAAGGTGGCCGAATGGGATGTGTGCAATGAGGTGCTCAGCGACGACCAGTCGGCAGTGCGCACTGACCCCAATGCCTATACCCTCAGACCATCCGTATGGCAGTCCATAGGCGAAGACTTCCTCGACTCCGCTTTTGTATGGGCACACAGGGCCGACCCCGATGCCGTGCTCATCCTCAACGACTATGGTGTGGAATTCAAGGGAAAAGCCAAGGCCGAAGCCTTTTATAACCTGGCCAAGAAACTAAAGGAAAGGGGTGTGCCTATCCATGGCGTTGGCCTGCAGAGCCATCTCGACGTGGGTGCCATAGAAGTGAGAAACATGGAGGCCAACATCAAGAGATATAATGATCTGGGACTGAAATGCGTAATTACCGAACTAGATCTTGGATGCGACAAGAATGACTATAACTTCATCCAACAAGCACGTGACTATTATAGCATCTCGCGCCTGGCTATGCTTGCCGACAACTGCAACGAACTCATGATATGGGGACTCGACGACGGCATCACATGGCGCAAAGACCGTAACCCCCTGCTCTACGATAGCCAACTCAATGCCAAACCCGCATACTATGGCGCACATGCCGCACTCAGACAGACAGCCGAGACTTCGGCCATCATAGACATGGATGCAATGCCCGAAACAAAACCTGGAAAAGTGGTTGCCATAGAGTATTACAACATGCAGGGACAGAGAATGGCACAGCCTGCCGACTCCACTCTCTACATAGAAGTAGTGAGATACGACAATGGCATGGTGAAAGCAAGAAAATTAAAAAACACTAAATAACCAGAGCATTTCTTGGTTATCAATAATAATTACACTAACTTTGCACACTGAATAGCAAAACATATATCAGTATACAGAACATACATATATATAACATATTAGCTTAACAGCGTGAAAATAAAGGATGTAATTAGTGCCCTTGAACGTTTCGCGCCTCTGCCCCTGCAGGAAGGATGGGATAATGCCGGCCTGCAGATAGGATTGACAGAGACGGATGTGTCAGGGGCTTTATTGTGCCTTGACGTCAACGAAGACATCATAGACGAGGCAATGACAAAAGGGTGCAACCTGGTGGTTTCTCATCATCCGCTCATCTTCCATGGACTGAAGCGCATCAGCGATGCCGACCTGGTGGAGCGCTCGGTGATGAAAGCCATCAAGAACGACATAGCCATAGTGGCCATGCATACAAACCTCGACAATGCAAGAGGAGGGGTCAACTTCCGCATTGCCCACATGCTCGGCCTAA
>JALFPC010000045.1 GCA_022782305.1 Prevotella sp.
GCTGTGCCGCAGAGTTTTATGGATTGGGCCAACAGCAGGTATTATGCCGGTGAGGTGCCCCCGCCATCGCGCCTTATTGTGAAGATTGACCAGTTGGCGGCATCGGGCATGAAGGAATATTGCAACCGTGAAGGTATAGAGATTGCAGGCGACAATAACTCGTCTGGCAATATATCCAAGTTTTTGGCATTGGTATCCAGTGTGGTGGCGTCCAATGGTGTGGTGATCAGTCTGCTGGCACTGTTTATACTGATATTATCCATTTATTTGCTATTGCAGAAAAACAAGGATACGATAAGGAAACTGATGGGCCTGGGATTCAATCCGCATGAGATAAGCCGCTATTATGAAGCCATAGTATTGGTGGCCAATACGCTGATAACATTGGTGGCCACCATCCTCACCATCCTTTTCCGCCAATTGTGGCATGAGCAGATGCAAGAGTTAGGACTCGGTGGTGCCTCACTTATGCCCATGCTCATCACCGCCCTGGCATACCTGATAATTGTTACCACATTCAATATCCAGGTAATACGCCGAAATATCCTCAAGATATGGTGATGAGGGAAATAATGCAAAATTATATGTGCTAATGTTGCTCTTTTCTTATTTTTGTTGTATATTTGCAGTCAAATATAATATGTTATGTGCACGTATGTAAACAAAGGCAATGAAGGGTTTAAGAGTGCAGTGAAAGGCACTTATATAGACAAGACGGGGATGATAGCGATAATCAATCAAACCCTCGACACAGAGCGGCGTTTCACCTGTGTTACTCGTAGTCGGCGCTTTGGCAAGTCCATGGCGGCCGATATGTTGTGCGCATACTATGACAAGTCATGTGACAGCCGGGCACTCTTTGAAGGCCTTTCTATCTCTGAGCCAGATAAGGAAATAAATGGGATATTTGAGGATAAGCAATATGAGAAGCATCTAAATAAATATCCTGTCATCAGTCTTGACATAACAGATTTTACTACAAAATACGATGAAGAACCAGCCATAGTCAGCCATATACAAGAGGCCATAATTGAAGACCTTATAACCACCTATCCTGATTTGACGAGGAAAGAAGGAGATGATTTGATGGATGTGCTTGTGAGGCTCGTTTCTGCCACGGGAGAGAAATTCATCATGATAATAGATGAGTGGGATGCCATTTGCCGAGAGTTTGAACAGTCGGCTGCCATCGTGGATGACTATGTAAACATGCTGCGCCGCCTGTTTAAGGGAGGCAACTCAAAAAAGGTTTTTGCTGGAGTGTATATGACGGGGATATTGCCAATAAAGAAATATTATACCCAGTCGGCACTCAATAATTTCCGCGAGTATTCGGTAATAAAACCGGGAAAGCTGGCATCCTTTTTTGGCTTCTTGCCTAATGAGGTGGAGTGTTTGGCCAAAAGGAATTCATTCTCCGTTGAAGAACTGAAAGAATGGTATGATGGCTATAGGATTGGTGACGAACCATCCATATTCAATCCATATTCGGTGATAGAAGCCATAGAGGGTGGCATGTGCTCAAGTTATTGGTCGACAACGGGAACGTATGATTCTGTAGTCACATATATAAATCGCAATTTCGATGGATTGAAAGATGACATAATAAAGATGCTGGCTGGCGGACGCTGCGGAGTAAACACCACAAAATTTCAGAATGACCTCTCAATCATAAATAGCAAGGATGATGTATTGACGGTGCTCATACATCTCGGTTATCTCTCCTTTGATTCAGACAAATCAGAATGCTATATCCCCAACAAGGAAGTGCGCATTGAAATGACCAATGCCGTTGAGGCGACAGATTGGAAACGTCTTAATGAAACGTTGGCAGCATCGGAGAAACTCCTTGCCTACACACTGGAAGGAAATGAAGATGCTGTTGCCAAGGGGATAGAACTGGCTCACGACGAAAATACCAGCATATTGTCATATAACGATGAGAATTCTTTGGCATGCGTTTTGTCGATAGCCTATTATTTTGCCAAGAATGATTATGTGTGGCATCGTGAATTGCCAACAGGCAAAGGTTTTGCTGATATTGTTTTAATTCCTCGAAAGAATATCAATTCTCCGGCATTAGTGATAGAACTGAAATATGATAAAGACGCCGATACTGCCATTAGACAGATACATAGCAGAAACTATATGGGAAAGGTATCTGAATATGCTGGTGAAGTGCTGCTTGTGGGGATCAACTATGACAAAAATGGCATCAACGGTAAGAAACATACATGTAAGATTGAGAAGATTATACTTTGACACCCAAGATGGTAATCCCACATTTTCTCTACCATTATTATTGACCTTGAGAAAGATGAATTAATATCAAAGGACAAAATTACAATACTTATATAAAATGTAGTGTATAAACGATAAATGCATCATATATTTGTCGTTTATATCCGATAAAATGATTACCTTTGTACCCGATTAAACGTTGTTGTTATGACCAAAGATTTGATAAAGACTATAGCCATAAGTTATTCAAATAAAGAGAAAATGCGCCAGTCACGGATTTGATGTGGCGCAGTTTTTTTCGCAGATAGGAATGGCTACTTTTTTGACTCTTATTAAATAAAGATATAACCAAAGTATACGATTATGAAGAGATTTAAAAGCAATGAGACCATAGTGGTCATGGGAGTATCATTCAATGGAGTGAAGGAAATGATAGAACATGCAAGGAAGCGAATGCCCAAGCATGGAGTGTTTGTAGGTGAGGATTCAGAAAGATATCCTTGTTTTGATAGTTCTGACTCATTATATGAAAACAGGTATTTCACCAATCTGGTGTTCGGCAAGAGCCAGGAGGAGGTTGACGAGAAACTGCACATACTGGCACAGGTGACAAGGTATGCCAACTACAATAAACTGAGAGGAGAACTTCATCCTATGGCTTATTGGGAAGGAGAAACTTATCATGATGTGCTGTTGACCGAAATGAGTGATGAATAATGACAAGGATGATGGATGAGAAGCCCTTTGATATTGAAGGATGTATGCCAATGACCAGACAAAGAATACAAATGCGAACCGCGGCCTTAAATTAATTTATCATAAAACAAATATTGTATGAAAAAAGAAAATCCCGACTTCAAACTGATTGATGCCGTATTTGAGAGACCAAGCATAAAGCGTATACTCGATGATGGCAAGGTGAGCGAAGAGGAAATGAAAGAGCAGACAGAACTGACAATGAAAATGTATGAAGAACTGAAGGCTACCTTGACTGAAGAACAGGCAGACAAACTCGCCGAATTGATGAAGGAGACAGGTGTGCTCTTTATGGTATGCCTATACCATAATCTCAAGAGGTTTTAGCCTTGGCGGTATTATCTCAAAAAAAGATGATTGCGCAATCCGATGCTATCGAGTTGCGCAATCTTTATTTATTGCCATATCAAGATCATGCTATTGCAAGGTCATTTTTGGCATGTGCTGCTATTTTATGGTTATCTCTGTGGTGGCTGTGTCTATATCATTGTCGCTGTTCATGTCTGTGAATGTGCAGTTGTTGATTGTGATACCGTAAACGCAGCGGTGGTTGGCAATGCCGTGTGCTGATATGGCTCTTTTGGCTGTGCGGCACACCACATTGCTGATGTGGATATCTGCAAATTCTGGTATTTCTGTTTCTGCCTTCACTTCTTTCTCGGCTGCAGAGCCAGCAGGTTTGTTTACATAGTCGCATTGGAATATGATGGCCTCGTCTTTGATGTCGGTCATCATGATATCATTAATATATATGTCTGATGTCTTGCCACCACGACCTATGCCGCTCTTGAAACGCAAACCGGTATCGGTGCCAGCAAAGCGGCAGTTGCGCACCACAATGCGGTTCATGCCGCTGATGCTCTCGCTGCCAATCACAAATCCTCCATGGGCATGATACACGGTGTTGGCTTCGATGAGAATGTCTTGGCAACCGTTCACCAGGTTGGTTGGTTTGGCAGCTCCACTCTTCATGCAAAGACCATCATCGCCGGCATCCACGGTGCTGTTTACAATAAGGCAGCGGTGGCAGTCGCTGATGTCTATGGCATCGCCATTCTGGGCATTCCATGGGCAGCGCACGGTGATGCCGTCTATGATCACATCAGTGCTGTTGAATGGGTGTACATGGAATTTGGGCGAGTTCTGCACTGTCACTCCCTTGATTAACAGTCGCTGGCAGTTGACGATGCGTATGAGGTCGTTGCGCATCTTCTCTTGTGCCTCGGGAGATGCTGCTATATCCTTGATTCCCGATTTCATTTGCCATGGATACCAGAGTGAGCCGTTTTGTTTCTCTATGCCACCCATGGCCTTGAACTCCTTCCATTCAGTGTCGCTCACCTTTGAGCGCTTCACTGGTCGCCATTGTGCTCCGTTGCCGTCGATGATACCCTCGCCCGTGATGCTCACGTCATGCACATCGTTGGCGCGTATGCCTGGATATACTCTCGACGATTTGCCCTTGGGCACCAGATACAGCGACTTGTCTGGAGAGAAATAGAGAAGGGCTTGTCTCTCGAGATGCAAGTCGATATTGCTTTTGAGTTCTATGGGACCAGTGAGCCAGATGCCTGCAGGAATGGTGAGATGGCCGCCGCCCTTTTCTGTCAGGTGTGCAATGGCTTTCTCGAATGCTTCGGTGTTGAGTGTTTGTCCGTCGCCTTTTGCTCCGAAGTCGGTGATGCTCACTGTTAGGTTGGGTATAGTGGGCAGTGTTGGTTGCTCCAGTTTTACTGGTGTGTTAACATAATAATGTGAATAGTCTGTTTGTGCTTTTGCCATATTTGTAGATAAAATCATGGCAATGGCAGATAATACCACATGTGGTAATAATGATTTGTAGTGCATGATAAGTTTTTTTGTTTACATGTAAAATATGGCGAAAAATCGCCTTAATATGTGGCAAATATACGTAATAAAAGGTAAATATTGGACTTTTATGATAGAAATTTAGAAATAATTATTACTTTTGCAATTCAATAATGGAATAATTATCAAACATTAATAACATATTAGATTTTATTATGAGAAAAACTCTACTTTTTGCTGCTTTTGCGGCTATGGCAGCCGCTGGTTATGCACAAAACCATCAGTTTTATGACCTTTCAACTATCATCTGGACAGATGCCGATGATTTCGACAACCCTACCTATGGAGTATTGCAGAAGGTGTCTGCCAATGGTAAGTATGCTGTGGGCTACGACTCGCAGATGGAGACAAATGCCGTGTATCTTTGGTGCAAGGACGACCCAAACAATCTGAGCTTTGACAATGCCCCCATTAACAACCGCCGCTCGGCTTATGATGTGACCAACGATGGTATGATAGTGGGTGGAGTGGAGTTTCGTGACCCCGATTTCCCAGACTTTGAGGCTGTATCTTATCCTGGGTATAAGGTATGGGGCGGCGAATGGAACAAATTGCCGGTGCCCGAGAACTTCTCGGAGTATTATGCCACTTCTGACCCGATTGAAGAGGGTAGGGCAGTCACTCCCGACGGAAAGTATATAGCTGGTCATTTGCATTGTATCGTGGGTTACAAGACCACCATGTTTGGCGATACAGAGGTGTCACATATTACTCCATGCCTATGGACAAGGAATGAGCAAGGCACTTATGACCTCACCACTGTATTCAGCCAATTATATAAAAACCCTATGATTTATAAGGATGGCGCCTTTGTGGAGTCAGGTAAGGACTCTGTGTATTTCCGTGAATTTATTGTGTGGGATATCAGCAATGACGGCAAGGTGATAGCAGGATTCTCCGAGTCTGGATCGGGTGGCTTCAATCCAGCCATTATACGTGATGGCCGCATGCTCCAGATTTTTGACTGCGGAGATGAAGGAGATGAAGACCTCAACTTCAATGGCGGCATTGCCAACAGCATTGATGCCAATGGCAATGTATATGGCTATTACCAGTTGGCCGATGGCAGTGCCAAGTTCTTCTGCCTTACCAACAAAGACGAACTTGTATATCTCGATGATTTCATCGTCTGCGCCGACAAGAACGGCACCAAGTATCCTCAGTCTTTCGGTAGTCTGACCCATGCTCTCGACTGTAGCGAAGATGGTAGTGTGGTTGTAGGTGGCGTTTCGGTTAGCACTGGCTATGGCGTGGTTAATGGCCCTGCTGTGATGTATAACGCCGATGGAGCTGGTATATGCCGTCCGGATGCAGCAAGCCAGCAGGTAAGCATAGACTGGCGCGAGGGTGGCATGATGTTTGTAAATGGCATCTATACATCGGCAGAGGTATACGACATACAGGGCCGTTTGGTTGACAATGGAGTGCAGGGCAAGGCCTTCAATCTCAGTGGTTCGCCTCGCGGTGTTTATCTTGTAAAAGTAAACACAGTCAACGGAAGCCAGACTTTCAAGGTAAGAAGATAACAAACTTGATGTGAGAAGATATTGCTTTTGACATACAAGACACAATTAGGCGGGATATGAAATAACTCATATCCCGCCTAATTTGTAGTGTTTACCTAATATATAAAGGTGTTAGGCCTTGAAGTTTTCGAGGTCTTCAGCCTTCATGGCCTTGATATATGCATGGTGGGCAGTACATTCTGCCTCGGCATGGCGTACGAACACATGTATGCTCTTCTTGAAGAGTTCAGGAGCACGTGTAGCATCTTCGAGCAGCAGCAATGACATGATGATGTCTGCTGTCATCTCGTAGAGTCTGCGTGCCAAGAAGTCCTGCAGAGCCTGGTTGTTCTGCTCTTTCACATAGTTGAGCGCATCTTCATAGAGTTCTATGAGTTTGGCAATGCGTTCGCGCATAGGAGCAGCACAGTCGCAGATAGGACGCTCCATGATCTCCTTCATTATTGAGAGGTATGTGCCGTTGGTGATATAACGGATGGCCGCCACAACTTGCAGCTGCGTGGTACCCTCATAGATTGAGAAGATGCGTGCGTCGCGATAGAGACGCTGGCTCTTGTATTCCATGATGAAACCCGAACCGCCATGTATCTGAATAGCGTCGTAAGCATTTTGGTTGGCATATTCAGAGTTCATACCCTTGGCCAGTGGAGTGAAAGCATCAGCCAGACGGGTATACTTCTTCTGCTCGGCGCGCTCCTCTGGAGTGAGTTTGCGCTCGCGTGCAATATCATCAAGAGCCTTGTAGATATCCACATAGCGAGCAGTCTGATAGAGTATGGCGCGTCCGGCATCCAGTTTGGCCTTCATGCGTGATAGCATGTCATATACTGCGGGGAAGTCAATGATGGCAGTATCAAACTGGCGGCGCTCCTTGGCATAGGCGAGACCCTCGTTGTAGGCAGCCTGGCTAACGCCCACCGACTGTGCGGCAATGCCGAGTCGTGCGCCGTTCATGAGTGCCATCACATACTTGATGAGTCCCATGCGGGTACTGCCGCAGAGTTCGCATTTCGCATTCTTGTATACGAGTTCGCAGGTAGGCGAACCATGTATACCGAGTTTGTGCTCAATGTGTCTTACGGTCACACCTCCGTCGCGCTTGTCATATATAAACATTGAGAGTCCGCGTCCGTCGTGCGTACCTTCTTCAGAGCGTGCCAACACGAGGTGTATGTCTGAATCGCCATTGGTGATGAATCGCTTCACACCGTTAAGCCTCCAGCATTTGTTCTCTTCGTCATAGCTGGCCTTGAGCATCACGCGCTGCAGGTCGCTACCCGCATCTGGCTCTGTCAAGTCCATAGACATGGTCTCTCCGGCGCAAACGCGTGGGATATATTTCTTGCGCTGCTCCTCGTCGCCAAACTCATAGAGTGTCTCGATGCAATCCTGTAGCGACCAGATATTCTGGAAACCAGCATCTGCAGCCGACACAATCTCCGAAGCCATGGAATAAGGAGTGATAGGCATGTTGAGACCGCCATAGCGGCGAGGCATTGAGATGCCCCAAAGTCCGGCCTTGCGTGTGGCATCAAGGTTTTCGAAAGTTTTTGATGCATACACCATGCGTCCATCCACGAGGTGTGGTCCTTCCAGGTCTACATCCTCAGAGTTTGGTTCGATTATATTGGCGGCAATATCGCCTGTAATCTCGAGCACGCGCTTATAGTTCTCGATAGCGTCGTCGAAGTCTACTGGAGCATCGGCATACTCGTCTTTATCTGCGAAGTTGCGCTCTTTGAGTTCGACTATTCTCTTCATTTCCGGATGGTTGAGATAGAATTCAAACTCCGGATGGTCTGTATAATAGTTTGCCATGTTTTACTTGTTGTTCTGCTTGTAATACTTGATTAATTTCGGTACGACCTCTTCTACGGTGCCCACGATCACATAGTCGGCTATGCTGTTGATAGGAGCGTCGGGATCGCTGTTTACAGATATGATGATGCCAGAGTCCTGCATGCCAGCTATATGCTGGATCTGTCCGCTAATACCGCATGCTATATATACTTTTGGATGCACGGTCACACCGGTCTGTCCAATCTGTCTGTCGTGGTCAATCCATCCAGCGTCAACGGCGGCACGGGAGCCACCCACTTCTCCATGTAGCACTTTGGCCAGTTGGAAGAGTTGGTCGAAACCTTCCTTTGACCCCACGCCATAACCTCCGGCCACCACGATGGGAGCTCCCTTGAGGTTGTGCTTTGCTGCCTCCACATGATGGTCGAGCACTTTCACAACGAAAGCCTCTGGTGATACATATTTGCCTACCTCTGGATAAACCACCTCACCCTTTGCGTTACCCTCATACAGGGCTTTCTGCATCACGCCAGAGCGTACTGTGGCCATCTGTGGACGATGGTCGGGGTTTACGATAGTAGCCACGATGTTACCACCGAAGGCAGGGCGTATCTGGTAAAGCAGTTGGTCGTATGTCTTGTTGTTTTTCTTATCCTCATACGGACCGATCTCCAGTTCTGTACAGTCGGCTGTGAGTCCGCTGGTAAGGGAAGAAGAAACGCGTGGTCCGAGATCGCGACCGATAACGGTGGCACCCATGAGGCAAATCTGTGGATTTTCCTCCTTAAACAGGTTGACGAGGATATCGGTATGTGGGGCTGAGGTATATGGGAAGAGCCCTTCTCCGTCAAACACGAAGAGTTTGTCTACGCCGTAAGGCAGAATCTGCTCTTCCACCTTGCCCTTGATATCGGTGCCAGCCACAATGGCGTGCAACTCAACACCCAGTTCGTTGGCCAGTTTGCGGCCCTTGGTTAACAGTTCCTGAGAAACCTCCTGCACGAGAGTGCCTTCGATTTCGCAATATACAAAGACGTTGTTCATAATTATCAGCCAATAATTTTCTCGTTCAACAATTCCTTTATCAAATCCTCAATATCGTTGTCGCTGCCAGTGAGGGTCTTGCTCTCTTTGGCCTGGAATACGATATTCTTTACTGCCTTCACCTTTGTGGGCGAGCCGCTCAGACCGCACTGTGCTGGGTCGCCGTCTACGTCGGCCACCGACCATTGTGTAAGTGTGAGGTATGGTCTCTCTTCATAGAGATTCTGGTATGGCATGTCTTCGGTGCGCTCCAGTGGAGCAGTGGCACGCTTGTATTTCATCACCAGTTTGGCATTGCATGGGCGGCATGGAGCGGCGCTTCCGTTGACTGTTACCACCACTGGCAGTGGAGTCTCCACGGTCTCGGCACCGCCATCAATGAGTCGGCGGATAGTGAGTTTGCCGTTTTCGCATTTCTCGATGTTTTCAGCGTAGGTCACCTGGTTGAGACCCAATTTCTGGGCCACCTGTGGTCCCACCTGTGCAGTATCGCCATCTATGGCCTGGCGTCCGCCTATTACCACGTCCACATTGCCAATCTTCTGTATGGCTGTGGCGAGTGCATAACTGGTGGCCAGGGTGTCGGCACCGGCAAAGAGACGGTCGGTGAGCAACCATCCTGTATCGGCACCACGATACAAGCCTTGGCGGATAATCTCTGCCGCACGTGGAGGGCCCATGGTGAGGATACCAACTGTAGAACCTGGATTCTGCTCCTTGAGTCTCAATGCCTGTTCGAGGGCGTTAAGGTCCTCAGGATTGAAAATGGCGGGCAGAGCTGCGCGGTTGACAGTACCTTCGGCTGTCATGGCATCTTTGCCTACATTTCTTGTGTCTGGTACTTGCTTGGCAAGCACAACAATTCTTAAACTCATATAAATCTTTTAGTTATTGATTAGTCTATTATATTAATAATGTCGTAATATCGTGCAAAAGTACCTTTTTTTCGTCAAAACACCAAATTATAAGGATACTTTTTGACTCTTGCGGGTTTATTTTGGTCTCTTTTGCGAGTATGATTTGGTTGGTGCCATTGTCTGCTTGCCAATTAGCGATTAGAATGGTGCATGGTCAGAATGGTGCATTTCGTTCTACGGTCATCTCCTTTCCTGTGGCTGGATGAATGAAGGTGATGGCCTCGGCATGCAAGTATAGTCTGTTTGCATTTGTGCCATCCAACCAGTCTTCATGCGTGCCATAAAGCCTATCTCCGAGTATCGGCATGGCGAGTCCTTGGCTGTGGGCGCAGTGAATGCGCAGTTGGTGTGTGCGCCCTGTCTTGGGGAATAGGCACACTCTTGAATGGCCATCTTGTATTCCCATTGTCTTATATTCTGTTATGGCCTCTTTGCCGTTTTCCGTATCCACTTTCTGGTAAGGGCGATCAAGAGGGTCGGCAATCAGTGGTAGCGAGATGATGCCCGATGTAACTCCATTAAACACTCCCGAGAGCAGTGCCACATAGCGTTTTTTCACGGTATGGGCGGCAAACTGCCGTTGCAGGTGCAGGTAGGTTTGTTTGTTTTTGGCTATGATGAGCAGTCCCGATGTGTCCATGTCGAGTCGGTGGGCGAGTCGCAGACTTTTGTGTTGTGGGTGTTGTGCGGCGAGTATCGATAACACCGATGGATAGTCAGAGCGTCCCGGCACAGATTTTAACCCCGATGGTTTGTCCACCACTATCAGATCGTTGTCTTCATATACCACGGTCAATGGTTGCGTCACGCCGTGCTCCACTTCATACGGGTCCACATCCAGTCCCTGCAGCATGTGGGTCAGTATTGGTAGACATTTGCCCCTGCATGCAGGATAGAAGGTTCCATGTTGTCTTATCTCCCTTCGTGGCGACTGCCCCCACCAGAATTCGGCCATGCATACAGGATGCAGGTTATGGAGATAAGCATATTGCAGCAGTTTGGGTGCACAGCAGTCGCCTGCCCCTGCTGGTGGTATACGCTGTGGGGTGTCGGCAAATATGGATAAGAGGTTGCGTTTCATACCGTTGGCATCCAGCATGTCATACTGCTCAAACAGCCAATTCTGCAGATGGTCAGACAGCATGGCCCGCTGGTGGCGCAGTTGTTCAATCCTGTCGGCAAACGTCCTTGTCAGAGCATCTGCTTCACTCTGTCGATCTTTTATGCGTGCTTTCATGCGCCGCAGTTCTGCCTTCATGAATTGGCTTTCACGAACCATCTCTTCACGTGCCTTTACATCATTAACGCTAAGAGATGTTCGCAGAGAGTCGCGCCTGGCCTTGGCTGCAGCCATCTGTTTCCTGTAATCCTCTATCTCCTGTTGGCCTTGGCGGATTATGCTTTCACTATCGGCTTTGGCATTGAGATAATCAGGCGATTGTTTAAGCGAATCTATAAGTCTGTTGATGGCTGTTATCTCAGCCTCGTGCACCTTGAAATAGCCGTTGGGTTGCATAGCATCGAATACTGGCGGCACAAAATAAGGATGGTCATTGCGACCACCGAGGAGTCCCGAATAAGCAGCCAGAAACCACCGTCTGCCATCAGGAGACTCCACAATCAATACCCCCAGCATTTTGCCTTTGGCCAGTTCCTCGCTCCATTCGTTCCGTGTTGACAAATATCTGCACACCTCGTCAGCAGCCATACGGCACAGTGGATGTGGTACGTAATGAAACGGGCATGTGAAGCGTTGTGGACTGGCTATGTCAGTCTCCAAAGGGTGGCAGGCAGGGGCGGGTGCCGATGCCGAAACTACATTATGGTGAGTGTTGCTGCTGTCCATATCGGATTGATAATTGCTGTTTAGACGTGCAAATATATTTAATCAGATGTGCAAATAATCTGATAAGTGGTGCAAATATATCAAAAATACATGAAAGGACAAAGCGTAAGCACAATAAAATACAATTATTATTTTGTCATGTCGCTCCTTTTGCCTAACTTTGCAGGAGAAAACGAAAAACTACTCATTATAATGGAAAAATTGATTACTACTATCGCGCTGTCAATGACAATGTCGGTGATGACCTTTGCCCAAACAGCCAAACCGCTTGAAGACGTAAACCACGTGGTGGACAACACACCCGACAGTATCAACAAAGCCCTTATGGCAAGACCCGCACCAGGGTCTACTCGCAAGGGCGACAACCCCGTGCTCTTCATGATAGGCAACAGCACCATGCGCAATGGCACCCTCGGCAATGGCAACAATGGCCAGTGGGGATGGGGTTTCTTTGAGCATAAGTATTTTGATGCCAATAGGATATCGGTGGAAAACCAGGCCCTGGGAGGCATGAGTACACGTACTTTCTATAATGTGCTATGGCCCAGTATACGCGAAGCACTGAAACCAGGCGACTGGGTGATCATATCCATAGGCCACAACGATGGCGGACCTATAGACAGTGGCAGGGCGAGGTCGGTGCTCAGCGGCACAAGTCACGACTCGGTATGCGTGACCATCAAGGAAACGGGAGTAAAGGAAACCGTATATACCTATGGCGGATACATGCGCAAGTATATATCTGAAATCAGAAAGGCGGGTGCAAATCCCATACTCATGTCGCTAACCCCGCGCAATGCCAAAGATGACCAGGGCAAGACGGTGCGCAAACCTCAGGGCAAATGGCTTGAGGAGATAGCCGCCGAGCAGGATGTGCCCTATGTGGACCTCAATGAGATATCAGGACAGAAACTCGACAACTATGGCGACTGGAAGATGTCGTATCATTTCTATAAAGACAAGATACACACCAGCAAGTTTGGTGCAGAGATGAACGCAAGGTCGGCGGCAGAGGGTATAGCCGCCTGCACCCATCCTGCCCTCAAACCTTTGCAGGCCATGATGGTAAACATGGAGTTACCTATGGTAAACGTCAAGCGCGAGAAGGGAAAGCCTGTGGTGTTTATTACAGGAGACTCTACAGTAAAAAATGAAGACCGCGATCCCGACAGCATGTGGGGATGGGGTTCTGTGGCCAACACCATATTTGATGAGAAGAAGATTACCATAGCCAATTGTGCCAAGGCAGGACGCTCCACACGCACATACCTCAACGAAGGACGCTGGGATCAGGTGTATAACTCATTGCAGCCCGGCGACTATGTGCTGCTGCAGTTCGGACATAATGATATTGGTCCTATAGACACGCAGAGAATGAGGGGAGTGATACCCGGTACATCTGATTCCACCCATGTATACAAGATGGAAGACTCGGGCCGTTATGAACTCGTCTACACCTTTGGCTGGTATCTGAGAAAGTTTATTCAGGATGTGAGAGAGAAGGGGGCCACTCCGATAATAGTGTCGCTCACTCCGCGCAACAGATGGAAAGACGGCAAGATAGAGCGCCGCAATGATACCTACGGCAAATGGTATCGTGAGGTGGCTGAGCAGACCAATACCGAGTTTGTAGACGTGCATAATATCACTGCCGATTATCTCGACAAGAAATGCGGCAGCAAAGAGAAAGCTGACAAATATTACAAGCGCGACCATACCCATACATCGCTCACAGGTGCCAAGACCAATGCCAAGAGTATGGCCAAGGGACTCAAGAAGATAAAGAGTGGGCTGGCCAAGTATCTCAAGTGATATATATATCATAAGGGGCAATGAAATAATGATCATGTAAGAGGGCAACGAAAGACATAATGATAGACAGGGCAACGGTAGATAAGATTATGGATGCCGTCAATATTGTTGACGTGGTATCGGAGTTTGTGCATCTGCGCAAGGCAGGCGTAAACTATAAAGGACTGTGCCCTTTTCACGACGATAAGACGCCCTCGTTTATGGTGTCGCCCTCCAAGGGTATATGCCATTGTTTTGCTTGCGGCAAAGGAGGCAATGCTGTCAACTTTATAATGGAGCACGAGCAGGTCTCTTATCCCGAAGCCCTCAGATGGCTTGCCAAGAAATATAACATAGAAATAAAGGAGCGTGAGCTCACGGGCGAAGAGAAACGCGAGGCGAGTGAGCGCGAGAGCATGTTTGTGGTCAACGAGTGGGCCATGCAGTATTTCCAGCAAATCATCAACACCCATCCCGACGGCAAGGCCATAGGACTCCAGTACCTGCGTAGCAGAGGCTTTCGTGATGATATCATAGAGAAATTCAAGTTGGGCTTTGCTCTTGCCGACCGCAGTGCCCTCTCGTCTACAGCCAGACGTCAGGGTTATCAGGAAGAGTTTCTGGTAAAGACGGGCTTGTGCTATCGCAAGGAATCCACCAGCGAGCTTGTAGACCGCTATGCGGGCAGGGTAATCTTTCCGTGGATTAATGTGAGTGGCAAAGTGTGTGCCTTTGGTGGCCGTCTGCTTGACTCACGCACCAAGGGAGTGCAGCAGAAATATGTCAACTCGCCAGAGTCGGACATATACCATAAAGATCACGAACTCTATGGCCTCTACTGGGCCAAGAAGCAGATAGTGAAGGAAGATAAGGTGTATATGGTGGAGGGATATACCGATGTTATCTCCATGCACCAGTGTGGCATAGAGAATGTGGTGGCCAATTCGGGCACTGCCCTGAGCATACATCAGATACGCCTTCTCCATCGGTTCACCTCCAATATAGTGCTACTCTATGATGGCGATGAGGCAGGCATACATGCTGCCATGAGAGGTACCGACATGCTACTGTCTGAAGGCATGAATATCAAGGTGTTACTCTTTCCTGATGGCGACGATCCCGACAGTTTCGCCAAGAAACACTCATCGGAGGAGTTCAGGCGGTTTATAGAAGAGAAACAGACGGACTTCATACAGTTCAAGACAGCCATGATGCTCGATGGCGTGAGCGATCCCATCAAGCGTTCAGAGGCCATATCGAGCATTGTAAGGAGCATATCTGTCATCCCTGACCATATCATCCGCGACACATATCTACACGACTGCTCACATCGCTTGGGCATAAAGGAGGAAACCCTCATATCATCTATGAATAAGTTCATTCGTGGTGATATGGAAGAGAAAGAGAAGGAGCGCGAGCGCAACCAGAGGAGACAGGAGAGGCTCGAGGCTGAAGCGGCAGCCACGGCTAACGGCGCACAAACAAGCGCAGCACAGGCTGGTGCGTTGGATTCTGTCGGTGCAAATGCCGGAGCAGATGATGCTGCCAGTGGTGTCTCTGTTAATGTAGCCAGCAATGCCAATGTAATCAATCTCAATACCGTCAGCGAGAGGACCAAAGAGGTGGAGCGTCTGCTTGTGCAGGCTATCATCAAGTATGGTGACATTGTTATTCTCAAGAATGTAGAATGCGAAGACAAAGGCCACATAGACCTCACCGTGGCGCAGTATATCGACTATGACCTGGCACAAGACGGACTATCGTTTGACCTCGATGTGTATAACCGCATTCTGGCTGAGGCGGTGGCGCAGAGTGGCAAGCAGGGCTTCTGTGCCGAACAGTTTTTCATGTCGCACCATGACCATGAGGTGAGTAGTCTCGCTGCTCAGTTGGCCATACAGAAATATCAGTTGAGCAAGAGTCTCGAGATGAAACCGACAGTCGATAGCATACGAACCAACGTGATGCATCTAATCACTGATTTCAGGCTCGCCATCGTTGAGCAGCAACTCAAGGACCTACAAACACAGCTCAGGCATGCGGGCAATGATATCGAGCGTGTCAGGGCATTGCTTATCAAACACCGTGATGTACAGATAATCAGAGACCAATTGGCTCGCCAAGTGGGCAGATGAAAGAGGGTATACACAAACCATAATAGAAGGGAGGTTATGACCATGCATGCATTATATATCATAGCCGTAATCATATACGAAATAGTGGTTGTAATGACCATCATACATGTGGTCATGGACAACAGACAGCCTGCCAAGACAATGGCATGGGCTCTGGTAATCTATTTCGTGCCTGTGGTGGGAGTGGTGCTATATTTCTTTCTCGGGGTTAACACCCGCAGGCAGCGCATGGTCAGCGAGCGTAGCCTTAATCAGTTGACCAAGCGTTCGATGCTCGAGTTTGTGGAGCAGCAGAATTTGGAAATCAGCGACCGACATCGAAATATCGTAGACCTTTTCGTAAATCAGAATTTCGCCTTGCCGTTTAAGGACAACAGCCTCGAGGTGATACGCACCGGACACGAATTCTTTCTCGACCTTATGGCAGAGATGGGCAGAGCCACAAAGCATATACATATAGATATGTATGCCTTTGAGGATGATGCGCTTGGCAGACTCATAGCCGATGTACTCATCGACAAAGCCCATCATGGAGTGGAGGTGAGGGTTATATATGATGATGTGGGATGCTGGAGTGTGCACCACAGTTTCTTTGAGCGCATGCGGGAAAACGGCATAGAGGTGTGTCCGTTTTTGGCTGTGCGCTTCCCTTCGTTCACCAGCAAGGTCAACTATCGCAACCACCGCAAAATGGTGGTCATCGATGGCAGAGTAGGGTATATAGGTGGCATGAATATAGCGCAAAGATATGTGAAGGGTATAGGCAACCAGCAGTGGCGCGACACCATGGTCAAGATCCGTGGTGGCGGTGTGTATGGATTGCAGAGGGCATTCCTTGTAGACTGGTATTTCGTTGACCGTACCCTGATATCCAACAGACAATACTATCCGCCCTTGGATGACACTGATAGTAACCTATGCCTGACGCAGGTGGTTACCAGCGGTCCCGTCACTCCTTACCCCGAAATCATGCAGGGCTTGGTGCGCATCATCCATTCCGCCACAAGATATGTGTATATAGAAACACCCTATTTCCTGCCCAATGAACCCGTGCTCTTTGCCCTCAAGACTGCTGCCATGGGAGGTGTTGATGTGAGAATAGTGGTGCCACGCAACACTGATTCGCGGTTTGTGCAGTGGGCTGGACGCACATATCTCTATGAGGTGCTCAGCGCGGGAGTAAAAGTATACCTGTATGATGGTGGATTCCTGCACAGCAAGATATTGGTTACCGACGATAGCATATCCACTTGCGGTTCTACCAATATTGACTTCCGCAGTTTTGAGAATAATTTCGAAGCCAATATCTTCATCTACGACCATGATACAGCCGTGCTCTTCAGACGTATGGCCGAAGAAGATATGATGCAGTCACACCTGTTGGCCCATCCCACCGAGCACAAGCATAAGTTGCACCGTTTCATGTCGCACCTCTGGCAGAGTATCACACGCCTCCTTTCGCCGCTTTTCTGATGTCTTCTCTTGCCTCTCTTATGATTAACGTGAGTTCGAAAACGTCAAGAGATGCAGCGAGTGGCCGCATCTCTTGACGTTTATGGTAACCAATCCATATTCAGTTGCATCTAAACTCGCGCTTCACCTCAAAGCATGGACATAGTTTGGGTGTTGCTCCGAGCAAGTCCCTATGCCCAACTACCATAGCATTAGGAAAGAGTTTTCGCATCATTATCACCAGGTCATTCATACTTTCCTTTTGTTCTGGTGTGCGAGTATCTCTGAATCGTCCCTGTTCGTCCCGTCCGCCCTCGTAGCAGATGCCAATAGAGCATCTATTATACGGTTTAGCGTGAGCCCCCACCTCCAAGAGTTTACGATGTTGGGTGGTAGTGCCATCACGTCTGATATAGAAGTGATAACCTATGGTTCGGAATCCCCTATCCAAGTGGTCTCTCATTAGGTGATCCACAGTATAGTCATTAGTCACCTTAGTACCCGTGCAGTGAATAACTATATACCTCACACTCTCAGGCGATTGCATCATAGTGCCCGACTCATAATACTTTGCCATCTCCATCTCATTAGCAATGGTATGCCCATCGAGATACATCGGAAATTTATCATTTGAACAAATCA
>JALFPC010000068.1 GCA_022782305.1 Prevotella sp.
GGCTGAGAAATAGAAATCTCGGCTTATTAAATCATCTATTATTAAAAATGTTACTCGCAACAAGAAAGTTGCAAAATGTTTGGTTATGTGCAACTTATTTGTATTATTTACATCGTCAGAAATATCAAAAGAGTTCTTTTACACAATGAAACGAAGTGATTTGTGCAAACGTCTTAGATAAGCAGGATGCTTCATCTACACCATCATCTACTTCTATTCTACTAATGTATTGAAGAATCTGATGAAGAGAAAAGGGCTTTATGGCGAGAAGCAGCAGCCCATCCGTATGGATCGCAGCGACGAGGGCAGGCAGGCCATCACAAGAACCATCGTTGAAGGTGTCATCAAATATATTGAATCCAGAAAGGTAGACTTTTCAGCCTCTTTTTATGATCATAAGTGTTAAAAGTTTAAGACGGTTGCAAAAAAGTTACTGGAAGATTTGATGGTTAATAACTTTTTTGTTACCTTTGCATCGTCAGAAATGACAAAGTGATCTAAATGTATTGAGACATGAAGTACAACGAGTTGTACAGGAAGTTAAGGAAAGCAGGATGCTTCCTACTTCATCATGGTGCCGGCCACGATAAGTGGATAAATCCCGGAAACGGCAAATCCACTTGGGTTGGAAGGCATGGAACGGAAGAAGTGCCAATAGGCACTTTGAAGACTATCTATCAGGAACTCGGGCTTTAGGCCCGTGTTCCTCTTCCGTAAAATTCGAGATACTTTGACGATCACTTTTTAATGGAATATGAGTATGGCAAAAAAAATACAAGTAATCGTAGAGACTGGCAAGGATATGTTCGCTTGCTTTATGGTGGGTGCGCACGATGGTCTCACTGGCCTTCATGGCGACGGAAAGACTGCCCGCAAGGCCATCAGCAACTTTTACGAATGCTATGAGGAGGAAAAACAATTCTGCCAAACTGAAGACAAGGCGGCTCCTGAACTTGAATTTGAATTCATCTTCGATATCGGGGCGTTCTTCAGCTACTATTTTATCAATGTGTCTGCCTTTGCCGAATATGCCGGCATGAACGCCTCACTGCTCAGGCAGTATGCTTGCGGCCTTAAATCGCCGACAAAGGCTACTATTGACAAAATTAGGGCGGCCGTAGATAATTATAGAAAGGATATTGCTGCTGGTCTTCTGATAGATAGGCCAGTTCCACAATACATTTAAGATCACTCAAATCCCCCTGTGCGGGAGCATCGGGGGACTTTTCTTAGAAAACAATAAACGACAAGATATAATCGGAGCAGGCAAAGCGCAATCTGGATGAATTCAGTTAAATGTTTCGCCCCAATTTCGTCTATGATATAAAAACGAATTAAGGTCAGAAGTGCCTCGCAATGGGCATTCTGACCTTGTTTAGTTGCGGAGGCAGGACTCGAACATGCGACCTCCAGGTTATGAGCCTGGCGAGCTACCAACTGCTCCACTCCGCGATATTTCTTTTAAGCGAGTGCAAAGGTACACACTTTTGAGCAATCTACCAAATAAAATCGCAATTATTTTAGTAATACAACACTTTTTTAGATATTTAGCAAAAAATAAGAGAGAAACAGGCAAAAAAACTTGGATAAATGAAAAATAAGACGTACTTTTGCACAGCAAACAGATCATGTGCAACTAATAATTGAGGAGGTAACCCCTTATGTCAATATCAAAAACAAGACAGAAGATTGTGGATGTGGCAAGACAGTTGTTTGCGAAGAATGGTCTTGAAAACACCACTATGAACGACATTGCCACTGCATCGGGCAAGGGTCGCCGCACACTTTATACATATTTTAAAAGTAAGGAGGACGTTTATTACGCAGTAATCGAATCGGAGTTGGAACGTCTGTCTGACAAGATGGATGAAGTGGCAGCTAAAAACACAAGACCACAGGACAAAATCATTGAGCTGATTTATACTCACCTAAGCATGATCAAGGAGACCGTGGTGAGAAATGGTAACCTCAGAGCCGAATTCTTTAGGAATATTTGGATGGTGGAGAAAGTGAGGAAGAATTTCGATGAAGACGAAATTGAACTCTTTCGTAAAGTGTATGCCGACGGCAAAGCACAAGGTGAGTTTGATGTGGACAACGTGGACCTGGTGGCAGACATTACCCACTACTGTATAAAAGGTCTTGAGGTGCCATATATCTATGGACGATTAGGCCATGGCATGACAGAAGAAACTAGTCGTCCGCTGGTAGCCAAAGTGGTATATGGCGCATTGGGTAAGAGCTTAAAGTGAAAGAAGCAGATTCATCAGCAGATGCCAATTAATGAATAATCATTGTTTTAACAAATAACAAACAAATAACTACAAAAATGGGAATTTTAAGTGGAAAGACAGCCTTGGTAACAGGTGCCGCTCGCGGTATCGGTAAGGCTGTAGCAATGAAATTTGCTCAGGAAGGCGCTAATATCGCCTTTACAGACCTTGTATTGAATGACGACATGGCAGCTGGTCTCGAGGCTACCCGCAAGGAGATAGAAGCCTTGGGAGTGAAGTGCAATGCCTATGCTGGCAATGCTGCCGACTTTGCAGAGACTGAGGCTGTAGTGGCTAAGATCAAGGAAGACTTCGGCACTATCGACATTCTTGTGAACAATGCTGGTATAACCAAAGATGGTCTGATGCTGCGCATGACCGAGGCCCAGTGGGACGCTGTGCTGAATGTAAACCTCAAGAGTGCCTTCAATTTCATTCATGCCTGCGCTCCAATCATGCTCCGCCAGAGAGGTGGTTCTATCATCAATATGTCTAGTGTGGTAGGTGTTCATGGCAATGCTGGCCAGTGCAACTATTCTGCATCAAAGGCTGGTATGATTGGTTTGGCCAAGTCAATAGCCCAGGAGTTGGGTCCCAAGGGTGTGCGTGCCAATGCCGTGGCTCCCGGTTTCATCGAGACAGCCATGACAGCCCAGTTGCCTGAGGAGGTACGCAAGGACTGGATGAAGAAGATACCCCTTCGCCGCGGTGGACAGGTAGAAGACATCGCCAACGTATGCCTCTTCTTGGCTTCCGACATGTCAAGCTATGTATCTGGCCAGGTTATCCAGATAGACGGTGGCATGAACATGTAATTAATCCACCATGCGTGGACACATTTTGTCATGAAAGTAATATACGAAGATAACCATATCATAATCGTTAATAAGGATAGCGGAGAGATCGTGCAGGGCGACAAGACTGGCGATGCTCCGCTGTCTGACATTGTAAAGGCATACATTAAGGAGAAATATGCTAAACCCGGCAATGTGTTTCTGGGTGTGGTGCACAGGCTCGACCGCCCCGTGAGCGGACTGGTGGTGATGGCACGCACCTCGAAGGCACTGGCCCGGCTCAATGAGATGTTTCGCATGGGCGACGTGCACAAAACCTATTGGGCAATCACACAAAACCGCCCACCACAAGAGGAAGGCACGCTAACCCACTGGCTCACCCGAAACGAAAAGCAAAACAAGAGCTACGCACACAACCAGGAAGTGAAAGGTAGCAAGAAGGCAATGCTCAAATACCGGTTGATAGGCAGCAGCGACAGGTATAACCTCATAGAGGTGCAACTGATGACAGGCAGGCATCATCAGATAAGATGCCAATTGGCAGCCATGGGATGCCCCATCAGAGGCGACCTCAAATATGGGGCCAAACGCAGCAATCCCGATGGTAGCATCTCACTGCTCTCACGCAGAATAACGTTCTATCACCCCGTAAGCAAAAAGCTTGTCGACGTAACATCACTGCTGCCAAACGAAAGCATCTGGAAGGCTTTCGCACAGGAATGTAAATCCAGTCTATTAGATAACACAATATAAAAGAAGCGAGATGAAGAAGGTGTTTTGGTGGATAGCAGCCATTCTGCTCACTCCCGTGGTATTGTTTCTGACACTGGCCATACTGCTTTATCTGCCCCCCGTGCAAAACTGGGCGGTGGACAAGGTGGCTGAAATGGTGTCAGAAGATACTGGCATGGACATCAGCATAGACAGGGTGTGCCTTGTCTTCCCCCTCGACCTCGGAGTGAAAGGCATAAAGGTGGTAAGCCCCAAACCAAACACTAAGACAGATGTCCAACCAAACACCAAGAAAGATGCCAAGACAAACGCAAAGACAAACGCTTATGCCAAGCCTGATACCATAGCAGACATCAGAAATGTAGTGGCTAATATCAAATTGATGCCACTCTTTGATGGCACCTTGGTAATCAAAAAGATGGAGGTGGCAGAGGCTCGCTTCAACACAGCCGACATGGTGAAGGCTGCCAAAGTAAAAGGCAGTCTAAGACTGCTCAGTCTGAGGAGCGACGGCATATCACTCTCAGACTCAAAGGCGCTGCTCAACGGTGCCCGCATTGACCGTGCGGAGATTGATGTGGCGCTGGCCGACAGTGTGCCCGAGGATACCACCACATCAGAAAATATCTGGACTATCAATGCCGACAAGATCACACTTACACACTCTGCCATCACCATTCACACCCCAGGCGACACTATGGCAATCAAAGCGGGCATAGGTAGCCTGATTGTGAATGCCGCCGACATCAACCTCAGCACTCAGCAATACCATGTGGGCAGTATAGAATGGCTAAAGGGCAGCATTCATTTCGACAACAATATGGAAGAACCCGTAGATGGGCTCGACCCCAACCACATAGCACTCACTGACATTCATCTTGCTGCCGACTCCATACTATACAGCGAGGCACTCACTCATGCCGTGATTAGGAAGATGAGCATGAAAGAAAAGAGCGGACTGAAGCTCGACCAACTCTATGCATCGCTCACAATGGACTCAACGGATGTAGATATGCCTACACTGCTCATTCGCACTCCCTACTCTGAAATAATTGGCAAGGCAAAGGTGAGCATCAAAGTGGCCGACGAGACACAACCCGGACCCTTTGACATCCAACTCTTTGGCAGCATAGGCAAAGGGGATGTGATGGCCTTTTGCGGCAGCATGCCCAAGGCATTCATAAACCGATACCCCAACCACCCTATCAGCCTGCGCGCCGACATAAACGGAAATATCAACAACATCACCATTGATAAACTGAACATAAACCTGCCTACTGCACTGCGCATGAATGCCGACGGATGGGTGAAAGACGCCATGAATGCAGACAAACTCAAGGCGCATATAAACCTTGATGCAAGAACCTACAACCTCGGCTTCATCACATGTATGCTGCCTGCCGATATCATGGCCAACTATCGTATTCCGCAGGGTATCACAGCTAAAGGCTACATTGATGTCAACAGCAACAGATATTCTGCCAACCTCTTGATTGCAGAAGGAAAGGGAAGAATAAAAGCTAAGGGCGAAGTGGACACCAAATCTGAACGATATAAGGCAAACATCGACATCAATGGCATAAACATCCGCCATTTCATGCCACACGACTCCATAGGCATCATCAATGCCCAACTTAATGCCCACGGCAGGGGCTTCGACATCATGAGCAAGAGTGCCACCGCAAATGCCAACGCCTCTGTAACACGACTCGATTTAGGCAGCAACAACCTCAACAACTTCACTGCAAAGGCTAACGTGGCTAACGGCAAGGGTGAAGTAAACATCAGTGGCAACAACCATCTGCTCGACGGCACCATAGACCTCTATGCGCTCATAGACAAAAAAAACATAGATGCCACCGTGGCCGCAGACATCATGAGGTTGGACCTACACCAGATGAGGATTACAGACAAACCCATGACCATAGCCGTGTGTATGCATGCCGACGTGGCATCAGACCTCAACCAAAGCCATAAGGCCGATGCCATCATCAACGACCTCTCCATCATTACCGAAGAGAAAACATATCGTCCTGCCGACATCACACTCAGGCTGATGACTAATCAAGACACCACCATGGCCGACATGAAGAGCGGCAACCTTATACTCAAACTGAATGCCAAGGGCGGATATGAGAGTCTGATGTCATGCGGAGAGAAGATAACAAACGAGATGAGCAAGCAGTTAAGCCAACGTGTCATCAACAACGACCGCATCAAGGAGATACTTCCCGACATGGACCTGTATGTAATGAGCGGCAACGACAACCCCATAGCCAATTTCATGAGAATGAACGGCATAGAATTCAAAAGCATACACATCGACCTGAAATCATCGCCAACGAAAGGACTCAACGGCAACGGACAACTCTATTCGCTCATAGTAGACTCCACACGCATAGACACCATACGATTTGATATATACCAGGACTCGCTGGCCACAAGAATAAATGGTCAGGTATGCAACAACAAGCGCAACCCACAGTTTGTGTTTAATGCACTCTTCGATGCATACGTCTACGACAACAATGCAGGTGCCAGCATCAAATATTATGACCAAGACAATAAACTGGGTCTTGACATCGGTGCCAAGGCTGAAATGGCCGACAGCGGCATCAATATCCACATAGAACCATACAAGCCGATATTGGGCTACAAAGCCTTTAAGGTAAACAAAGACAATTATGTGTTTATGGCCCAAAGCGGTCGCATAAGTGCAAATCTTGACATGATTGCCGACGATGGTGCGGGTGTCAAGTTATATAGCGACGACAGCGATCCTGAACTGATGCAAGACATGACCGTCAGCCTCAACCGCTTCGACTTGGGCAAGATAACATCTGTGATGCCATATATGCCGAGCATCGAGGGACTGCTGGGCGGCGACTATCATATCGTGCAGACACCCAATGGAAAATTCTCGGTGATGTCTGACATGGAAGTGAAAGCGCTGGCATACGAAAAGAGTCTCATAGGCAATATTAGCAGCGAGTTTGTATACATGCAGCGCGACGATGACGCACATTATGTGGAGGCACGCATCAACAAGGATAACAATGAGATAGGCGTGCTCAGCGGTTCTTATCAGACTGAGGGCGACGGTTATCTTGATGCTAACTTCACCATGACAAAGTTTCCGCTGGATGTAATCAATGGTTTCATCCCAGACCAGATTATGGGTCTTGAGGGTATGGGCGACGGACAACTGGCGGTGAAAGGGCCACTCAGCCGCCCAGTAATAGACGGCGAGATAGACCTCAACAATTCTTATCTCGTGAGCATACCATACGGCGTGCGACTGCGTTTCGATGATGACCCCGTGAGAATAGTGGGCAGCAGACTGCTGTTTGAGAATTTCACCATCTATGCCAAAAACGACAATCCACTGATCATGTATGGCAACCTCGATTTCTCAAATCTCGATGCCATGCGCCTCGACCTGAAGATGAAGGCCGACAACTACCAAATAATCGAAGCCAAATATAACCCGCGCTCAATAGCCTACGGCAAGGCTTTCGTCAATTTCTATGGACAAATATCGGGATTGGTGAGCAATCTCGTGATGCGCGGCAAACTGGATGTGCTGGGCACCACCGACATGACCTACATACTGCGCGACTCACCACTCAATACAGACGACCAACTAAAGGGACTGGTGGAGTTTACCAATTTCTCC
>JALFPC010000069.1 GCA_022782305.1 Prevotella sp.
CTGGTCAGTTTGACTTTATCTCTTTAGCTATCAATGAGGATGGTGGCAGCACAGGAGGCGGCGACCAGCCCGGCGGTGGCGACCAGCCTGGCGGTGGTGATACCGATTTGGTTATCTACAATAATACTCTCGTAAACAATACTGGTGATTTCACAATCAAAGATGTGAACTTGCCTGCTGAACTCTCATATATCTGGAAAAACAACAACTATGGTTGGGTGGCTTCAGCTTTTAAGAATAATGCAACATTAGCTGCAGAAAGCTGGATTATCTCTCCTGCCATGGTATTGCCTACAGAGTCTGCCAAGATGACCTTCGACCATGCTCTTAACAAGGGTTCACGTGGAGGTATTAGCGTGTATATATCAAAGGATCAGGAGAACTGGACAGAGCTGACCGTGGCTAACTGGCCTGAGGGTACAGGTTGGACTTTCATCTCTTCTGGTGATATAGACCTCTCCGCTTTCAAGGGACAGAAAGTGTATATTGCATTCAAGTATGTAAGCACAGCCGATAATGCTCCGACATGGGAAATCAAGAACCTTAAGGTGACTGGCAAGGGAGACATCGTGGGTCCTGCTAAGGCCGAGAGCGCATGGGCAAACGACTATGTGGAAGTGAAAGTGGGTGGCTCTGTAGATAACACCTTCACTACCAATTCTAATGGTGCTATTACATACACTTCTTCAAACACAGATGTGGCTACTATAGACGCTACAGGTAAGGTGACAGTGGTTGGCAAGGGTGTGGCAGAGATTACTGCCGAAACTGCCGAAACTGATGCTTTCTTGGCTTCTTCTGAGTCTTTCAAACTCTGCGTGGTTGAGCATGATGGTACTATCGAGTCTCCATTCTCTTGCGCTGAGGTTTCTTATCTCTACGACAACAAAACAGAAGAGGTTTGGATTAAGGGTTACATCGTTGGTTATATTGACGGAAACTCTGCAGCAGGATTCAATCCTGATGTGCCAAGAGATACCATACAGACCGAAATAGTTATTGCTGACAGCGAGGATGAAACAGAGATAGCCAACTGTGTGGCTGTGCAGCTGCCTACAGGAGCTGTACGCGAGGCTCTCGACCTCTTTACCAATCCTGGCAACTTTGGTAAGGTGGTTTGGTTGCAGGGTAAGCTGCAGAAATACTTCGGTATGGCTGGCATGAAGAGCACTTCTGCTTTCAGCTTCGACGGTGTTACCGGCATCAACAACGTGGCTAACGACAACAAGCGTAGAAACGTTATCTATAACCTCAACGGACAGCGTCTGGAGACACTCCAAAAGGGTATCAACATCATCAATGGCAAGAAGGTATTCGTTAAATAATCACTTGATTATATAGATAAAAAAGAGGGTGTGTCAGTATTTTGCTACACACCCTCCTTTTTTGTCTTATTGTACTTTAGTGTTTATTGTTCCATTGCATTCTTTTTTATTCTATTTCTTGTGCTCAATACTCATTTTCTTGTGCCATCAATGGAGTAGGTCATACCATTGTCGAGTCTTACGATAGTGATACCTCCACGACTGTTTATTACCTTTACAATACGTCTGGATGATGTGTCTGCAAATGGGTGGGAGAGGGCAGTGGTGGTATACTCTGACTCGTTGGCTCCAAGGTCTGGAGCATTGCCCTTATAATCGATGCCTGCCACTTCAATGCCACGGTATATGGTGGCATCCACACGGGTGCCGCGGTCTATGAGCGATGAGCCTTCGCGCAGGGTGCCATAGGTAGAGTAGGGTAGTGAGCCATCGGCATTGCGCTCTGCTATGAGACTCGCATGATTGGCAACATCCACAAATTCTGATGGGGCGGCATGGCGGAACTCGCAACTTATCACACTCATGCCTGCAAGGGTGGAGTCAACCTGGAAACGACCATATTCGCCGTATTTGCCATCTTCTCCTTCGCGGGGTAGACCAGTATTCTTGTCTATCTTGTCGGTGGTGGCATTGTCATTGATGGCTATGCAGTTGGTGAGACGTACCTCATGACCGCTTGCTATAGCCTCATAGATACGGTAGGAGTATGACTTGTCGCTGATGCTCTTGAGGGTCATGCCTGTGCAGTTGTTCATGATGATATCGCCAGCGTTGTGGTTCTGGTCAAAGCCCTTGGCCTTGTTGCAGATGGCCATGCAACGGTTTAGATATACATTCATGGCTCCCTGGTCGCTGCCCATCTTGAAACCGTTGCCATTTCCACTGGGGGCAATGGTGTTTTCATCCAAGAATCCGTTCTTGTAGGTAAGGCAGTTTTCCATTATTATGGTTTTATTGTCGCCGAAACCGCCGTCTTTCTTGAAGAACACATCCCATCCGTCGTCTGAATTGAGCCAAGCGCGGCAACCATAGAAATAATTGCCATCACCTACAGATATCTTTGGTGCGAAACCATCGGCATCGCCCTCTCCTTCGTCGCAGTTGAGATAGGAGTCGCAGTTGATAATATAATTGAACGATGCAAGGTTTTTGAGTTGAAGGCCTGTATCACCATTCTTATAGAAATTGCACTCTTCGATGATGTTGTCGTGGGCTTGGTCAACGGCATCTATCACGTCTTGGGCAGTGCCGCCAATGGGTTTGTCGCGCTCTATGAGCATGCCATTGTCGCTGGCATTGGTGATGTCTATGCGGTAGAAATGCCAATAGCTGCCGCAGAGTCTAACACCCTGGTATGGGTTGTCGGAATGACCATGATAGGGCATGCCAGAGAAGTCGAGAACGGCTCTGCCGTCTTTGGCGAATACAGATATATGCTTGTCTTCGGTTCCGTTTTTGTTTATGTTGATGCGTGCATCATACACATAGGTGCCAGCCATCATATAGATGGTATCGCCAGCTGCGGCCACATCAACGGCTTTCTGCAATGAATAGAAGGGGGCTGCCTCGCTGCCATCGGCAACATTGTCGTTGCCCATAGGCGAGCAGTACCATATATGGTCGGTGAAGTCGGGGATGACAAGGTCGCTGGTGGTAAGGGTCTGCTCGTCGCCATAACTTGTGCCTGCCTTGTTGGTGGCAAAGGCGCGATAATAGTAGGTGGTCTGGGGTTGCAGGCGCATCACAGCATTGAAGTCGCCATCGTCGGTGAGTGCCGAACTCAAGGCTCGTGATGCTGACTCAATGGTGGGAGAGGGGGTGGTGGCAAATACTACTCCTATCATCGTGGGTTTGGCACCGCCATCATCGCTGATGATACCACCGCTATATCCTGCCATGGTCTTATGGTCGGAAGAGACATTGTTGACACTCGCCGTTTTGGTGGTAAGCACAGGTAGAGTGGCTGCAAGGGTTGAGAACTGGCGAGCGTCGCCATAGCCAGTGCCTGCTCCTGTGATGGCATAGGCACGGTAATAGATGATGGTGCCTGCCTCCAGTCCGCTTATCTCTACTGTGAAAGGATTGCTATGGGCTGCCACACGATGGTCGGCAACTGTTGGGGTGGGGGAGGCGGTGCTCCAGCAGATGCCGTATTCAACCATTTCCTTGTCGCCACCGTCTATGATGCTACCTTCCAGCACAGCTGATGTCTTGGTTATGGATGTGGCTTCTCCCGTGGATACTGTGGCCTTGGTGCCTGCTGCCAGTATGCTCACGCTGATATTGTCTACATCGGCATCGCCAGCACCTTCATTGGTTAACTTGATGCGGTTTACCTTTATATTGTTGATATCTATGGTGTTATGATAGGTGGTGGCATCGGTGGTCACATCTTGTAGTTTAGACCATGTCTGACCACCATCTTCAGAGGTGTAGACAGTGATGGTGCGGTTGCCCCTACCCTCCATAAAGAAGAGTTGCTTGGCACCACGGTCAAGTAGCGGCAGGATTACATAACTGCCTACGTTTTTGTTCATGCGGAGGTCGCGGCTGCCCATGCCTTCACGCTGATAGGAGGCATTGGTGCCAGACGATACATTCACATATTTCCACTCGCCATAGGGCTGGTCAAAGATCTGCTCGGTGGCAGAACGACTCGAGGGATAGAGACTCTTATCCTCAAAATCATGTGTGAAATACAGGGGGTCTTCCTGGGCTCCTTGAGCCATGGCATTGCTTCCATATCCTGCCGTTAAGGCTAACAGAAAGGATACAATCCCCCTTAGGTTAAACGTCTTTAGTGTCTTCATTTTTTGATTTGTTTTGATTAATAATAGATTTTTTGTTACAATATTTTGGTAATAGTTTGGTTGTATCGTGTTGTGTTGCAGTATTGCACACATAGAGTGATTATTGTGACTCAAGGGATATAACTTATCCCTTGAGTATTTTCTTTAGTGTGTTGAGTTTGTTTAATGCCTCTACGGGTGTCAGGTTGTTGATATCGAGCCCAAGCAATTCATCGCGTATCTGGCTCAATACAGGATCGTCGAGTTGGAAGAAACTGAGTTGCATGCCTTCGCGGCTTGCTGCTATGTCGGCGGTAGGCTTGGCTGCCGTGCCCACACCTGAATTGTCTGATTCGAGTTGTTTGAGTATGACATTGGCACGCTTGATGATGCTCTTGGGCATGCCAGAAATCTCTGCCACATGGATACCGAAACTATGTTCGCTGCCGCCCTTCTGCAATTTGCGCAAGAATACTACCTTGCCATCAGACTCCTGCACGCTCACATTATAATTCTTGATGCGCGAGAAATGGTGCTCCATCTCGTTGAGTTCATGGTAGTGGGTGGCAAAGAGAGTGCGGGCTTGGGTGCCCTTGTGCTCATGCAGATATTCTACTATCGCCCATGCTATGGATATGCCGTCATAGGTGCTTGTGCCCCTGCCGAGCTCATCAAATAGTACTAATGAGCGCTTGGTGGCATTGTTGAGAATGCTGGAGGCTTCTGTCATCTCTACCATGAATGTAGATTCGCCAGATGAGATATTGTCGCTTGCTCCAACACGGGTAAAGATCTTGTCTACAATGCCTATATGTGCGGCTTCGGCAGGCACAAAACAACCTATCTGTGCCATCAGCACTATCAGGGCTGTCTGGCGGAGTAGGGCAGACTTACCTGCCATGTTGGGACCCGTGATTATCATTATCTGCTGACCATCGCTGTCGAGCATCACATCATTGGGCACATATCGTTCACCAACAGGTAATTGCGTTTCGATAACAGGATGACGACCCTGGCGGATGTCGATGACCATGCTGTCGTTTACATCGGGGCGCACATACTTGTTTTCTTCTGATATGGAGGCAAAAGACTGCAGACAGTCTATTTGTGCTATCAGGCGGGCATCATTCTGCAAATGGGGGATATAAGCCCTGATACCATTGATGATGTCCATAAAGAGTTGTGACTCGAGCTGGGCTATCTTGTCTTCAGCTCCCAGTATCTTCTCTTCATATTCCTTTAGTTCGGGTGTGATATAACGCTCGGCACTTGCCAAAGTCTGCTTGCGCATCCACTCCTGCGGCACCTTATCCTTATAGGTGTTGCGCACCTCGAGATAATAGCCAAACACGTTGTTATAGCCTATTTTTAGGCTTGCTATGCCTGTTTGTGCCGACTCACGCTCCTGTATCTTGAGCAGATAGTCTTTGCCGCTGTAGGCTATATCGCGGAGTTCGTCCAATTGACTGTTTACTCCCCTGCGTATCACGTTGCCTTTGTTGACCATTGGTGGTGCATCGGCTTCCAACTCGCGCTCTATGCGCTGGCGCAATTCCTCGCAAACCTCCAAACGATCGCCTATATTGCGTATGGTTTCGCTGTCGCTATTCATGCATGCCAACTTGATAACGGCTATGGAGTCGAGGGCTATCTTCAATTGCATCACCTCGCGGGGAGAGGCTTTCACCGTGGCCACACGAGATAGTATGCGCTCTATGTCGCCAATACGCTGTAGGTTGTTGTCTATTATCTCTCTCAGTCCTGGTTCGCGAAATAGCATCTCCACTATATCCAAACGATAATTGATTGCTTTCACTACCTTGAGTGGAAACACAATCCAGCGGTGGAGCAAACGGCTGCCCATGGGTGTCACAGTGCGGTCGATGGTTTGGAGTAGTGACTTGCCGTCTTCCTGCATAGTAGAGAGGAGTTCGAGGCTACGGGCTGTAAACTTATCCAGTCTTACATGCTTGTCTTCGTCTATCCTCGATACCGTGGTGATATGGCTGATGGCGTTATGCTGGGTCATGCCCAGATATTGCAATACTGCTCCGCATGCCGTGATGCCACTCCTGAAATGGTCTATACCAAATCCTTTGAGGCTCTTCACACCGAAATGCTTGAGCAACAGGCTTCGGGAGGTCTGCTCATTGAATACCCACTCGTCTAAAGGGAAGGTATAATACTTGTTGCCGAGCATACGCTCAATGTCTGCCTTGTGGTCGCGGGAGTATAGCACCTCCTTGGGTTGTATGTTGGATATCAGTTTCTCTATATCATCATTGGTACCCTCGCCCGACATGAATTCTCCTGTGGAGATATCAAGAAAGGCTATACCCAGCATGCCCTTGCCGAAGTCTATGGCTGCCAGGAAGTTGTTTTCCTTATGATTGAGCACGTTGTCACTCATGGCCACACCAGGAGTGACCAGTTCGGTGATGCCGCGCTTTACTAATTTCTTGGTTAACTTAGGGTCTTCCAATTGGTCGCATATGGCTACACGATGACCTGCACGGATGAGTTTGGGCAGATAAGTGTCGAGGGCGTGGTATGGAAAACCTGCCATCTCGGTCTGTCCGCTGTTGCCTCCGTTGTTGCGTCGTGTCAGCGTTATGCCCAGGATATTGGAGGCTGTCACTGCATCGTCGCAATAGGTCTCATAGAAATCGCCGCATCTGAAGAGCAGTATGGCATCAGGGTTTTTGGCCTTGAGGTCGAAGAACTGCTTCATCATAGGCGTCAATTCATTTTTCTTTGTTGCCATGCTGTCCTTTCAATAGATATATTATGCCAATGATTATGAATGGTATGCTCAGTATCTGACCCATGTCTAAGGGTAATGATGCCTCAAACGACTCTTGTATCTCCTTGGTATACTCAATCAGGAACCTGGCTGTGAAGATATAGGTGAGGCATAGGCCGAAATAGAATCCTGTGCCCACCTCTTGCTTGCCTTTGCGGTATATCCATAGGCCGATAATGAAGAGCACGAGATAGGCCAAGGCTTCATAAAGCTGGCCTGGATGGCGAGGATAGGCATCCACACGCTCAAATACAAATGCCCAAGGCACATCTGTCACCTTGCCTATTATCTCTGAATTCATCAGGTTGCCCATACGTATGAAAAAGGCTGTTATCGGGGTGGCAATGGCTATATTGTCGAGCACCCAGAGAAAGCCTAAACTGGTCCTCTTGACATACAACCACAGGGCTATCATCAGTCCAAGTGTGCCTCCATGGCTCGCTAATCCTTCATATCCCACGAAATCTATTGACCCGTCGGGGGTGATCTCAATGGGTAGCACCATCTCTATGAATCCTTTTACTGAGGTGAGATAGTAGTCTGGCTGATAGAAGATGCAATGGCCTAAACGGGCTCCAAATAGTATGCCTATGAAACAGTATACAAACAAAGGTTCAAATTCCTTGTCACTCTTACCTTGATGTTTGTAAAGTCTGCCTACAATCACAAAGGCGGCCCACAAACCTAACATCCAGCATAATGAGTACCATCGTATGCCTCCAAAGGCATATATGTCTGGATTCCAGTATATATACATCAATTCTTGCATCTCTATGGATTTGGGTTGTTCTAAACGTTGAAACGGAAGTGCATGATATCGCCATCCTGCACCACATAATCCTTGCCTTCTATGCCCATCTTGCCAGCATCGCGAACAGCAGCTTCCGAACCGTATGTTATATAGTCGTCATACTTGATAACCTCTGCGCGGATAAATCCTTTCTCAAAGTCGGTATGTATGACGCCTGCGCATTGTGGTGCCTTCCAACCCTTATGATAGGTCCATGCCTTCACTTCCATCTCGCCGGCGGTTATGAATGTTTCAAGGTTGAGCAATGAGTAGGCTTTCTTTATCAGGCGGTTAACTCCACTCTCTTCAAGACCTAACTCCTCAAGAAACATCTGCTTGTCTTCGTATGATTCCAGTTCGGCTATGTCTTCCTCTGTCTTAGCGGCTATCACCATGGTCTCAGCTCCTTCTTCTGCTGCCAGGGCTTCAATCTCACGAGTATACTCATTACCATCCTTGGCACTCGTCTCGTCCACATTGCATACATACAGCACGGGTTTGGCTGTGAGCAGAAAGAGATTGCGGGCAGCATCCTGCTCCTCCTTGCTGTCAAATTCCACAGTGCGCGCATTCTTGCCTTGCTCCAGAGCAGACTTATATGCTTCAAGCACAGATACTTCTATCTTGGCATCCTTATTGCCGGCGGCAGCCACCTTCTGCTGCTTCGACAAGCGAGACTCTACAGTCTCCAGATCTTTGAGTTGCAATTCGGTATCTATGATCTCCTTGTCGCGCACTGGGTTTATGGTGCCGTCAACATGGGTGATATTTTCATCTTCAAAGCAACGCAACACATGGATGATGGCATCGGTCTCGCGTATGTTGCCGAGAAACTTGTTGCCCAGTCCTTCACCCTTTGAGGCTCCTTTTACCAAACCGGCAATATCTACAATCTCGCAGGTGGCAGGCACAATCCTACCGGGATGAACAATCTCCGCCAACTTGGTGAGCCTTTCATCGGGCACTGTAATTACACCTACGTTGGGTTCGATGGTACAGAAAGGGAAATTGGCTGCCTGTGCCTTGGCACTCGACAGGCAATTAAACAATGTCGACTTACCCACATTGGGCAGTCCTACTATTCCACATTTTAATGACATATCAATATTGAATAAACGTTTATTTGGGCAGCAAAATTACCCTTTTTCTGTCAAATATCCAAACAAAACGGGGCCTTTTATCTAATTTGTTAGTTTTCTTCATACTTGTTTGTACATTATTGGCGTATCTTGCACCCTTATGAAGTCTTTTAATTATATGCTTAGTGGGCTTCAAGCCAGTTGTCGCCCCAGCCGCAGTCAGCCACTAATGGTACCTTAAGTTCTATGGCGTTTTCCATTTCATTAATCACTATCTGCTCCACTTTTTCGCACTCCTCGGGCAGCACGCTGAAGTTCAATTCGTCATGCACTTGCAGTATCATCTTTGAGCGTATGCCTTCCTCTTCAAATCGTTTGTGTATGCGTATCATGGCTATCTTGATGATGTCGGCAGCAGTACCCTGTATGGGGGCATTGATGGCATTTCGCTCTGCAAATCCTCTTACAGTGGCATTGCGCGAATTGATGTCGGCAAGATAGCGGCGGCGGTTAAACATGGTTTCCACATACCCCTTGGCGCGTGCTGCTTCCTTGCTTTCTTCCATATAATCCTTTACCTTTGGATAGGTTTTGAAATATCCCTCTATGAGTTGGCGCGCCTCGTCACGGCTTATCTCCAAACGCTCTGCCAAACCAAACACGGTGATACCGTATATGATACCGAAATTGGCACGCTTGGCTTTGGTACGCTCGTCGCGGCCTACCTTATCAATTTCTTCATGATATATCTTGGCTGCAGTGGCTGCATGTATGTCATAACCGCTGCGGAAGGCTTCAATCATGTTTTCATCGCCACTCAAATGGGCCATAACTCGCAGTTCTATCTGACTATAGTCGGCAGAAAAGAATTTACATCCTGGTTCGGCTATAAAGGCCTTGCGTATCTCTTTGCCATCTTCTCCTCTCACTGGGATATTCTGCAGGTTAGGGTTGCTCGACGATAGTCGTCCTGTGGAAGTGACGGTCTGGTTGAAGGATGTATGTATGCGTCCTGTTTTCGGATTTATTAGTTGGGGTAGGGCATCAATATATGTGCCCAGGAGTTTTTTCAATCCTCTGTAATCCAATATTTTCGATACTATAGGACTTTTGCTTTTAAGTGTTTGCAATACCTCTTCGCTGGTCACATATTGCCCTGTCTTTGTTTTTTTTGGCTTTTCTGTTATTTGCAGTTTGCCAAATAATATATCGCCTACTTGCTTTGGTGATGAGATATTGAATTTCTCTCCTGCCAGTTCATATATCTCCTGTTCTATCTCGTTGCATCTGCTGGTAAGAATATTTGATGTTTCACTAAGAGCATTGGTGTCTATTCTCACTCCGTTCATCTCCATTTCTGCCAGTATAGGCATCAGTGGCATTTCGATATTATAGAAAAGATCTTCCAGTTTATGCTCTTTCAGTTCCCGTTCGAAGATATTCTTCAGTCTCAGTGTTATGTCTGCATCTTCTGCCGCATACTCATACACTTGTTGTGGTGTCAGGTCGCGCATGCTTTTTTGGTTTTTGCCTTTTGGTCCTATCAGTTCATCAATGTGTATGGTTTTGTAGTGCAGGTATACTTCTGCCATGTAGTCCATGCTATGATGCAGTTCGGGTTGCAACAGATAGTGGGCTATCATAGTGTCAAACATCTGTCCTTTCATATTTACGCCATAATTGGAGAGCACTTCAAGGTCATATTTCAAATTCTGTCCTATTTTGATGATTTCCTCATTTTCATACACGGGTTTGAAAATATTAACAATCTTTTGTGCTTCTTCACGTTCAGCTGGTATAGGCACATAATAAGCCTCTTTTTCCTTGATTGCAAAGCTCAAACCAACCAGTTCTGCGCTTATTGCTTCGGTTGATGTGGTCTCCGTATCTAAACTGAGATTTTTCGTTGTCAAGAATAAATCACGAATTTTGATTATATCTTCTTCATTGTCAATGAGTTTATATCTCTGACCACCGTCTTTTAGGCTCTCATAATTTGCAAATTCTGGTTCGCCCTGCCCGTCGCTCGCAAATTCTGCAAACAAATCGAGTTGTTGATTAATCGTTTTTTTTATATTTTTTGTTTTGTTAAGGAGTTGGTCTGAGAGTCTCTTAAATTCCAGTTCGTTGTAAATCTTGAGCAGTTCTTTCTCGTCGGCTTGCTCAAGTTTCAAATCTTCAAGGTTGAGAGTTATGGGCACGTCTGTTTTTATGGTGGCCAAGAATTTTGAGAACATGATACCCTCTCTGTTTTCTTCCACTTTTTTCTTCAGTGCCCCCTTGAGTTGGTTGGTATTGTTGAGCAGGTTGTCGATGCTTCCAAATTCGGCAATGATTTTTTGAGCAGTCTTTTCTCCCACACCAGGGCAACCAGGAATATTGTCAGAGGCATCACCCATGAGCCCCAGCAGGTCGATAACCTGGAGTGGGGTAGTGATGCCGAATTTTGCTTTCACCTCTTCGGGCCCCATCACATCATATCCGTTGTTGCCAAATCTGGGTCTATACATCATCACATTGTCACTTACTAACTGCCCATAGTCCTTATCTGGTGTGAGCATGTATGTATTGATGCCTTGTTTGCCTGCTTGGGTTGCCAATGTGCCAATCACGTCGTCTGCCTCATAGCCTTGCACCTCCAGCACGGGTATTTTCATGCATCTCAGTATGTTTTTGATTATAGGTACTGACATTTTGATATCCTCGGGGCAAGCCTCTCGTTGGGCTTTATATTCGGGATACATCTTATGTCTGAACGTGGGTCCGGCAGGGTCAAAAGCCACACCTATATGCGTTGGATTCTCTTTGCTTATTACTTCATTCAGGGTGTTTACAAATCCCATGATGGCCGATGTGTTCATACCCTTTGAATTTACTCTCGGGTTCTTGATAAGAGCATAATATGCCCTATAAATGAGGGCATAAGCGTCTAAAAGGAACAATTTTTCCATAATTTCAATTATTTAAGGTGTAAAATTACAAAAAATATTATCATTATCCGAGATTTTCACTAATTTTGTATCAAATTTTATTGCAATGGACCAATTATCTATCATAAAAAGGCCAATAAAGGCTGATTTAGAACGTTTTGTCAACCTCTTTGAGAAGTCGCTGACACATGACTATGGTTTGCTCGCACAAGTGCTTGACCATATACGCCAGAGGGCAGGAAAACGTATGCGCCCCATGCTAATTCTGCTCATGGCAAAGCATTTTGGTGGTATCACTGATGCTACTCAATATGCTGCTGTTGGTCTTGAACTTCTACATACAGCAAGCCTCGTGCATGATGATGTTGTCGATGATAGTGCTGAACGCAGAGGACAGTCATCGGTGAATGCTGAGTATAACAATAAGGTGGCAGTGCTTGTGGGTGACTATATCTTGTCTACGGCTCTCCTTAATGTAGCTCTTACTGATAATCAGATAATTGTTAAACGCTTGGCAGAACTGGGTAGAACACTTGCAAGTGGTGAGATTCTGCAGTTGTCAAACATCCAGAATACTGAGATTTCAGAGGATGTCTATTATGATGTGATTATACAGAAAACGGCTGCTCTCTTTGAGGCTTGCTGCACTATAGGTGCGCTCTCTGCCGGCGGTAGTGATGAAGATATTGAAAAGGCAAGCCTTTTCGGCAGAAATCTTGGTATCATGTTTCAAATCAAGGATGACATCTTCGATTATTCGCAGTCGTCGGAGATAGGAAAACCTACGGGCAATGATATGGCAGAAGGCAAGCTTACACTGCCTGTCATATATGCTCTCAACAGTACTGGCAACGATAATATGAGGGCATTGGCCATGAAGGTAAAAGACCGCACGGTTACCCCTGAAGAGATAACCATGCTGGTGGATTTTACCAAAAAGAATGGTGGTATCGAATATGCCGAAAAACGCATGAATGACTTCTCTGTCCTTTGCAAGGATTATGTGGCTCAATATGTTGTTGACCAAGAGGTTAGAGACTCTTTATATGCTTATATCGACTATATTGTCAACAGAAATAAATAGGGTGGGAGAGGTCAGAAGAATTTGACCTCTCTGCCTTCAATCTCACTCAATAGCATGTTGGCCAAACGGCTTGTTCCCAGACGGAACCATTGATTGGTCAACCATTTCTCTCCTAATACTTCCTTTACTATCGTATAGAATATCAGGGCATCCATTACGGTATTGATGCCACCGGCAGGCTTGAGACCAATCTGTATGCCTGTTTTTTCATAATACTCCTTGATTGCCTGGCACATCACATACACAGCCTCTGGAGTGGCTGCGGGCTCAAGTTTACCAGTGGATGTTTTTATATAATCGGCACCGGCATACATGGCCAGGATGGATGCCTTTTTAATATTGCTTGCGGTCTTCAGACAACCAGTCTCAAGTATTACCTTCATCTTATGCTCGCCGCATACTTCCTTGAGCTCGCTGATCTCATCAGCCACACCCTCATAATCACCACTCAAAAACTTGCCCACAGGCATCACAATATCTATCTCTGTGGCGCCGTCTTTTATGGCAAGGGCCGTCTCTGCCACCTTTACCTCAATAAGAGCCTGAGACGAAGGGAAACTGCCTGAAACGCAGGCTATCTCTACACCTTCCACCTCTATGGTCTCGCTTGCTACCTTGGCAAAGCATGGATATACGCATACCGTGGCCACATGGGGCAGGTCGCCATACTGCTCGTCAAAGGCATTTACCTTCTCTGCAAAAGCCATTACGCTCTCTTCTGAGTCGGTGGTTTTGAGTGTAGTCAATTCAACGCTTCCCATAAGGAATTTCTTCACCCCAGGATTGTCATTCTCATGCACTTTCTCTACAATGATTTTCTTTACTGCTTCTTTTACCTGGGCATCGTCTATGCAGGTATCATACAAGGCAAGAGCCTCGTCATATTTGCTCATACTCTCTGCTGCGTCATGATGGTGACCGCAATCACAGCATTTGTTTTCTGTCATAATCACTTCAGTTTTGGATTGTTTATATGTCTTTGATTGTCTCTTTTTGTTTTCTTTTCAATATTGCGTTTCAGAGCTTCTGTCAGGTCTATGCCTGTCTGGTTGGCTATGCATGTGAGCACCCATATCACATCGGCCATCTCGTCGCCAAGGTCATGATGCTCTCCTTCCTTGAAGCTTTGGTCGCCGTATTTGCGTGCCATGATACGCGCCATTTCTCCAACTTCTTCTGTGAGTATAGCCATATTGGTAAGCTCGCTGAAATAGCGTACGCCGTAGGTTTTTATCCATGCGTCCACCTGCTCTTGCATACCCCTTAGTGTAATGTCTTCTTGCTTCGTTTCCATTGTTCCAGTCTGTTTCTATTCCTTGTTTTTGCTGTCCATGCAGATGGTTACGGGACCATCGTTGAGCAGTTCCACTTTCATGTCGGCACCAAATTCTCCCGTTGCCACAGGCTTGCCAATCAGACTGCTTACCTGACTGCAGAAATACTCGTATAACGGTATGGAGATCTCATGCCTTGCTGCTCTTAGCCACGAAGGACGATTGCCCTTCTTGTAGCTTGCAAATAGCGTAAACTGGCTCACCACCATTATCTCGCCGGATATGTCCAGCACAGAGCGGTTCATGACACCTTCGCTGTCGTCGAAAACTCTTAGTGCTGCCACCTTTCGTGCCAACCATTCAGCGTCTTCCTTTGTGTCTTCTTCGCACACTCCCAATAGCACCAGCAGACCTTGTTCAATCTCCGACTTCTTGTTGCCGTTGATGGTCACGGAGGCACGCTTAACTCTTTGGATTACTATTCTCATATCTTCACTTTTTTCTCTGCAAATATACGCTTTTTTATCTTATTACCCAAACCTTTTAGGTTATTTATTTTCGGTTGGATAATTCAGTTGTTTTATTATCACTCACTCCCATTGTCTATTCCAAGAGCCTCTGCCAGCAGTGCAGCCTTTGATTTGCCTATCACCTCCGCAATTTCTTCCATGCTTGCGGCCTTCATTCTTGCTATTGTCTTGAAGTGCTGAAATAGTTTGTCGCGTGTTGTTTTGCCTATGCCTTTTATGTCGTCCAACTGCGAATGCAGGGCTGTTTTTGAGCGTTTGTCTCTATGGAAAGATATTGCGTATCTATGCACTTCGTCTTGTATTCTGGTGAGCACATGAAAGAGCTCGCTATTTGTTTTCATTCCCACCACAACAGGTGGAAATCCAAAGAGCAGTTCATTGGTTCTATGCCTGTTGTCCTTGGCAAGTCCGGCTATTGGTATATGGATATTGAGTTCGTCTTCCACCACCTTTCTAACGCATTCCATTTGCCCTCTACCACCATCTGTAATGATAAGATCGGGCAGGGGTTGCTGTTCCTCTATCATGCGTTTATATCTCCTTCTAACCACCTCCTGCATAGAGGCATAGTCATTGGCTCCCTCCACGGTTTTGATATCGTATTTGCGATAGTCTTTCTTGCTTGGTTTTAGTTGCTTAAACACTACGCATCCAGCCACAGGATTGGTGCCAGAGATATTGGAATTGTCAAAACATTCTATGTGATAAGGCATCTTTTCCATACCCAAAGCAGTCTGCAACTCTTTCATTAGCCGCACAGATTTCTGTTCAGGATTGAGCTTTTCAGCCTGTTTGAGACGGTCAAAACGATACTGCTTGCAGTTCATTTCCGACAAGTCGAGCAGTGTTTTCTTGTCACCTCTTTGTGGAATGGTGAATGTCACTCCAGCCATTTCCATATCGATTTCAAATGGTATGATTATCTCTTTTGAATTACTTTCAAACCTTTTTCTCATCTCCACTATTCCCAAGCAGAGCAGTTCGCTGTCGCTCTCGTCTATTTTTTTCTTGTATTCGAAAGTAAACGATTGGTTTATGCTGCCGTTGCTCACATGAATATAGTTGATATACGCATTGCTCTCGTCGGAGCTTATTGATAGCACATCGATATTGTCGATAGTGTGGCTAACCACCTCGCTTTTGGCCGCATAATTACTTATCAGCAGGTATTTCTGCTTCACTGTTTCGGCTTCTTCAAACTTTAAATCCTCCGCCAATTCTTCCATTTCCTTGCGCAGGTCGGCAAGTACTTTCCTTGTGTTTCCCTTCAGAATCTCCTTTGCCTGTGCTATGTTTTTCATATATTCCTCGCGGCTCATCTTGCCTATGCATGGTCCGCCACAGTTTTTGATATGATAATCCAGGCAAACGGAATACTTTTTCCTGTCTATGCCCTCTTGGGTGATGGGCATGCGGCATGTGCGAGGATGGCATAGGTTTTTGATTAGGTCAAGCAGGGTATACATGGTGCCAATATGAGAATAGGGCCCGTAATAAGAGCCCCATTTCTTGTTTATCGTGCGAGTCTTGAATACCCGCGGAAACAGTTCGTTGGTGATGCATATACTCGGATAGGTCTTGCCATCCTTGAGCAGCACATTGTATTTTGGGTTATATTTCTTTATTAGGCTGTTTTCGAGCAATAGGGCATCCTCTTCGGTGTTAACCACGGTATATGTTATATCGTATATCTTGCTTACCAAAACCTTGGTCTTGTATCTGTCTACCTCGGTATGGAAGTATGAAGACACGCGCGCTTTAAGGTTTTTGGCCTTGCCAACATATATTATCACTCCGTCTTTGTCGTAGTATTGATAGCTGCCTGGTTTGTCTGGCAGTCTCGATACTATGCTCTTAAGATACTCTAATCTCTGTTCTTTCGTTTTGTCAGCCATGGATTATAACCTCCTGGTTTACAATGTTTGTAGCGTTGTTTGTTTCACGTGAAACTAACCCTTGGTCTATACTGTTATAAGTGTAGTGAGTTCTGTTTCCTTGTTAAACAGATCGCGACCATGCAGTCCTTCATCGGTAATCTCGATGATGAAGTTAACATATATATTTTTAGGGTTAAACTTCTTCACCAGGTTGTATGCAGCTTTCATTGTGCCTCCTGTAGCAAGCAAGTCATCGTGCAGCAATACTACGTCTTCGCTGGTTATTGCATCTTTGTGAATTTCTATTGTATCGCTTCCATATTCTTTTTCGTAACTTTCGCTAACGGTCTCTGCGGGCAGTTTTCCTGGTTTTCTGCAAAGCACGATGCCCGCACCTAATTTTACAGCCAATGCAGATGCAATCACGAATCCTCTGCTTTCTATTCCTACTATTTTGGTAATACCCTTGTCTTTGTATATCTCATACAGTTCGTCTACCATAATTCGTAGACATTCGGGGTTTTTAAATAGTGTGGTAACATCGCGAAAGTTGATTCCTTTCTGTGGAAAATCTGGGATACATCTCAGATTAGCCATAAGTGTTAAGTTGTTCATAATCAGTTTACTTTTATTATTTGGTTTAACTATTTGTTTCACGTGAAACACGTTTGTATCACTAGGCATTGTTGTTGCTGCATTTGTACCGTTGTTATCTACCCAACAGCACGAGCATTACGTTGATATCGCTGGGCGAAACGCCAGGAATACGACTTGCCTGCGCCAGCGTGTCGGGGTTGATAGCTTGTAGTTTCTGTCTTGCTTCGGTTGAGAGTTGCTGCATCTCTGGATAATTGAATCTGTCTTTAATGCGGATATTTTCCAGTCGGTGCATTTTATCTGCCACCATTCTTTCGCGCTCAATATATCCTTTATATTTTATCAATATCTCGGCGGCTTCGGTTATTTCCTCCTTGCGATTATCGAGCGATTCGATGGTTTCTTTCAGTGTAGGTGCTATTGTCATCACATCCTTCATTTCAATCTGCGGTCTCGACAGCAAGTCGATGATTTTGCATCCTTCGCGCAGTGGTGATGTGCCGATAGATTGCAACCAATCGTTTATTTCTTTTGGTTTTACCGATATGTTGCCGCATGTATGCATCACTCTGTCTATAGCTTCTTTCTTCTGCAACCACCAGTCATACCTATCTCTCTTGGCCAATCCGAGTTTATATGCCTTTTCAGTCAGTCGTCTGTCGGCATCGTCTTGTCTCAGCAATATCCTATATTCTGCCCTTGATGTAAACATGCGGTATGGTTCGTCCACACCTTTTGTTACCAGGTCGTCGATGAGCACTCCAATATATGCTTCATCTCTGTGCAGGATGAAAGGTTCAGAGCCAGCGCACTTGAGGGCGGCATTGATGCCAGCCATCAGACCCTGTCCCCCTGCTTCCTCATATCCTGTTGTTCCGTTCACTTGTCCTGCCATGAAGAGTCCGTCGATGATTTTTGACTCGAGAGAGTGGGAGAGTTGTGTTGGGTCAAAGAAGTCATATTCTATTGCATATCCGGGCCTGTATACCTTGATATCTCTGAATGCCTTTATATGTTTGAGTGCTTCTATTTGTACCTCCATAGGCAGTGATGATGAGAAGCCGTTGAGATACATCTCGTTTGTATCCTCACCTTCGGGTTCGAGAAAGAGCGGGTGCTGTTCCTTGTCGGGAAATGTTACGAGCTTTGTTTCTATCGAAGGGCAGTATCTTGGACCTATACTTTTTATTTGTCCGTTGTATAGAGGCGAGTCTGCTAATCCAGAGTTGAGAGTTGCGTGCACCTCTTTATTGGTATAGCAAGTCCAGCAGGATAGTTGTTTTAGCACCCTGTGTGGAGCTTTGAAACTGAACTGGTGGAAGTCATGCTCGCCCTCTTGTATCTCCATGTCTTCAAAATGCACGCTTCTCTTGTCTATTCTCACTGGAGTGCCAGTTTTCATTCTTGCGCTTCTGATGCCGTGCCGAGTGATGCTTTCTGTCAGACCGTCAACGGCTGGTTCGGCTATTCTGCCTCCAGCCACCATGGTGCGCCCTATATGCATGAGTCCGTGCAGGAAGGTGCCAGCTGTGATGATCACACATCTTGCCATGATGTCTACTCCCCAGATGGTTCTCACTCCTGCCACCTTGTTACCCTCGGTAAGCAGTTCGTTTACCTGGTCTTGCCATACGTCGAGGTTGGGGGTGTGGTCGATAACCCTTCTCCATTCCCATATATACTTGCCGCGGTCGCATTGTGCTCTTGGGCTCCACACGGCAGGTCCTTTGCTGCGGTTCAGCATTCTGAATTGTATGGCTGTGGCGTCGGTGACCATGGCGGTATGTCCGCCAAGTGCATCAATCTCTCTAACGATTTGTCCTTTGGCAATGCCGCCAATGGCAGGGTTGCAACTCATCTGTGCAATCTTGTTCATATCCATGGTCACGAGACATGTTTTCGCGCCCATATTGGCGGCTGCCGTGGCTGCCTCGCAACCGGCATGCCCACCGCCTACAACTATCACATCATAGCGTAAAATCATCGTTGCTTCAATTATTTTGCGCAAAATTAAGAATAAAAATTGATTTTTGAAGAAAAAATCCTTTGAATTATGATTATTTTTAGTAATTTTGCGCTCTAAACGAGAGGTATAATACCTATTATCAAGTATCAGCTCATTTTATTGGGGCGTGATGTCCCTTGTGGTGTTGAATATATTCAATCAAATATTTACTAATTTAATTATCTATCATTTATGTGGTTATGTAATTCAACTATCGGTAGAAAAGTTGTAATGTCCGTGACTGGAGTCGCGCTCATCCTGTTCTTGACCTTTCATGGTAGCATGAACTTGGTGGCACTCTTTTCGGGTGATTGTTACAACATGATTTGCGAATTCCTTGGTGCAAACTGGTATGCTGTAGTGGCAACACTGGGTCTTGCAGCCTTGGCAGTCATTCACATTGTCTATGCCTTCTGGCTCACAATGCAGAATCGTGAGGCACGAGGCACTGAGCGCTATGAGGTAACATCCCGTCCTGCCAAGGTGGAGTGGGCATCTCAAAACATGCTCGTGCTCGGCATCATCATCCTGCTTGGATTGTTGCTTCACCTGTTTAACTTCTGGTACAACATGATGTTTGCCGAACTGACACACATCCAGGTGGCTCATGATCCCGCAGATGGTTTCGCCTACATTCAGGACACATTCCAGTGCCCGGTATATGTAGTGCTTTACATCATCTGGCTTGCAGCCATTTGGTTCCATCTCTCTCACGGTTTCTGGAGTGCTATGCAGACATTCGGCTGGAACGGCAAGGTTTGGTTCTGCCGTTGGAAGGTGATAGGCATCGCCTATACCACCGTGCTCATGCTCGCATTCCTCGTAGTAGTTCTCGCATTCGCTTTTGGTTGCGCACCAAGCCTCTGCACCTCTTGCTGCTGCGGTTTTTAATCACTTACAGTGGTAACGCAAGTTACTCACCTATACACTAACAAATTTATTTCAATATTCCTATTATGGTAAAGAAAATAGATTCAAGGATTCCAGAAGGCCCCGTGGCTGAGAAATGGACCAACTATAAGGCTCACCAGCGCTTGGTGAACCCAAAGAACAAACTCAAGCTCGATGTTATCGTGGTAGGCACAGGTCTGGCCGGTGCCAGTGCTGCTGCCAGTCTTGGCGAGATGGGTTTCAATGTTTATAACTTCTGCATTCAAGACTCACCACGCCGCGCTCACTCTATCGCTGCACAGGGTGGTATCAATGCAGCCAAGAACTATCAGAACGATGGCGACTCTGTATACCGTCTGTTCTATGATACCGTAAAAGGTGGCGACTATCGTGCCCGCGAGGCAAACGTATACCGTCTGGCTGAGGTATCCAATAGCATCATCGACCAGTGCGTGGCCCAGGGTGTTCCTTTCGCCCGCGAATATGGCGGCATGCTTGCCAACCGTTCTTTCGGTGGCGCACAGGTGTCTCGTACCTTCTATGCCAAGGGACAGACTGGCCAGCAGCTCCTGCTCGGTGCCTATTCAGCACTCAGTTGCCAGGTAAACGCCGGACGTGTGCATCTCTACACACGCTATGAGATGGAGGATGTGGTAATCATCGATGGCCGCGCTCGCGGTATCATCGCCAAAAACCTCGTGACAGGCAAACTGGAGCGTTTCTCTGCCAATGCAGTGGTTATAGCAACAGGTGGATATGGCAATACCTATTTCCTCTCTACCAATGCCATGGGCTGCAACTGTACAGCTGCCGTTCAGTGCTACCGCAAGGGTGCCTACTTTGCCAATCCTTCATACGTGCAGATTCACCCAACCTGTATCCCAGTGCATGGCGATAAGCAGTCTAAGCTCACACTTATGTCTGAGTCTTTGCGTAACGACGGTCGTATCTGGGTGCCAAAGAAAGAGGATGATGCAAAAGCACTCCAGGCTGGCACCAAGAAGGGTAGCTACATACCTGAAGAAGACCGCGACTACTACTTGGAGCGCCGCTATCCTGCCTTCGGCAACCTCGTGCCTCGCGATGTGGCCTCACGTGCTGCCAAAGAGCGCTGTGATAAGGGCTTCGGCGTAAACAATACTGGTCTTGCCGTATTCCTCGACTTCTCAGAGTCTATAGAGCGTCTCGGCATCGACGTGGTACGCCAGCGCTATGGCAACCTCTTTGATATGTATGAGGAGATCACCGATGTTAACCCAGGCGAGTTTGCCAAAGAGATTAACGGCGTGAAATATTATAACCCGATGATGATCTATCCTGCCATACACTACACCATGGGAGGTATATGGGTAGACTATGAACTCATGACCAGCATCACCGGACTCTTCGCCATAGGCGAGTGCAACTTCTCTGACCACGGTGCCAACAGACTCGGTGCCTCTGCACTCATGCAGGGACTCGCCGATGGCTATTTCGTTCTCCCTTACACCATACAAAACTATCTCGCCGACCAGGCTATATGGCCACACATACCTACAGACCGTCCTGAATTCGAAGAGGCAGAAAAGGCTGTACAGGCTGAGATAGACAGACTTATGGCCATCAAGGGCAAACGCTCTGTTGACTCTATCCATAAGGAACTCGGACATATCATGTGGGAGCATGTGGGTATGGGACGCACAGCTGAAGGACTCAAAGAGGGTCTCGAACTCATAAAGAAACTCCGCAAGGAATTCAATACCAACCTCTTCATTCCAGGAGAAAAAGAGGGACTCAATATCGAACTCGACAAGGCTATTCACCTGCGCGACTTCATCACCATGGGAGAACTCGTGGCTTACGATGCTCTCTCACGCAACGAGTCTTGCGGAGGTCACTTCCGCGAGGAATACCAGACCGAAGAGGGAGAAGCCAAGCGTGACGACGAGAACTTCTTCTACGTAGGATGCTGGGAATACCAGGGCGACGACGAGAAAGCACCAGAGCTGATCAAGGAGCCACTCGAGTATGAGGCTATCAAGGTACAGACACGTAACTATAAGAATTAATCACTTTTTATCGACAGCAATTATGGAAAACAGTATAAGTTTCACACTGAAAGTATGGCGTCAGAACGGACCAAAGGCTAAGGGACATTTTGACACATTCGAGATGAAAGACATCCCTTGCGATACCTCATTCCTCGAGATGCTCGACATCCTCAATGAGCAACTCATAGAAAGCGGCAAGGAGCCTTTCGTGTTTGACCACGACTGCCGTGAGGGTATTTGCGGCATGTGCTCACTCTATATCAACGGACATCCACACGGACCTGCCACCGGAGCCACCACATGCCAACTCTACATGCGACGCTTCCATGAGGGCGACGTGATTACCGTGGAGCCATGGCGCTCGGCCGCATTCCCCGTAATCAAAGACTGTATGGTTGACCGCTCTGCCTTCGACAAGATCATACAGGCCGGAGGATATGTCACAGTGCGCACAGGACAGCCACAGGATGCCAACGCTATTCTCATTCCAAAGGAAGATGCCGACGAGGCCATGGATGCAGCCACATGTATAGGTTGCGGATGCTGTGTGGCAGCATGTAAAAACGGCTCTGCCATGCTTTTCGTTAGCTCAAAGGTATCACAGCTCGCTCTACTGCCACAAGGCCGTCCAGAGGCAGCAAAACGCGCCAAGGCTATGGTCATGAAGATGGAGGAACTGGGATTTGGCAACTGTACCAATACCCGTGCTTGCGAGGCTGAATGTCCAAAGAACGAGTCTATTGCCAATATCGCTCGCCTCAACCGCGAATTCATCAAGGCTAAACTCGCTGACTAATCATTTTCACAAGAGGTGCGGCAAATGGCCGCACCTCTTGTCATTATATCGTAGTAGATACTTTTCATTCTCCGTTTCTTCATCTTTACGCTAAGCAATTCAATAGATAGGATTTTGCTTATGCCTATGTCGCTTTTGCCCATTGCTAATAGGGCATTAAGCAGTTAAAACATGACAGCTATTCTTGCACCCTTATAACAGTTGTTCTTGCACCTTTATAACAGTTGTTCTTGTACCTTTATAACAGCTATTCTTGCACCTTTATAACAGCTGTTTTTGTACCCTTATAACAACTATTCTTGTACCCTTACAACAGCTGTTGTTATACCCTATGCTTAGTTGGTTAAAAAACCATACCCTCTATTCATCAAATTCCAAAAAATCGCTTGTATCCGAACAAATAGTTGGTTATTAAATTGCCAATAATGAATATTAATTCGCTATACTGTTATTATAGCATCCATATACCCCTGTGACATTATCTGAAAAGTGTGACAAAATACCCCCATAAGGGTGTGACAAAATGGGTACCCTTCCCCCTTTACCCCTACCCCTCAAAGGCCCAAAATCGACCATTTTCAAAAATAATGTCACACTTCGAGATTTGTATGTCTTTGATAATGAGAATAATAATTTTTAGGTGTGACGTGACATTAATTTTAAACTTTTTCACGCGCGCGACCCTCATGGGTATGCAATAGTGGTATGTCACCTCACTGCTCCTCCCATTATTTTTGCAAAATTATTTGGTCAAATCAAAGGGATGATGTATCTTTGCAGAAATATCTGATATCTGCAAACATAAAGTGCAATTATGAAGTACCCTCTAGGAATACAAGACTTTAGCCAGATCCGCGAAGAAGGATATGTTTATGTAGACAAGACGGCATTGGTCTATGACCTTGTGACAAATGGAAAGATTTATTTCCTTGGTCGTCCGCGCCGCTTTGGCAAGAGTCTGCTTGTGTCTACCCTCGAGAACTATTTCCTTGGCAAAAAGGAACTCTTCAAGGGACTTGCCATAGACTCGCTCGAGAAAGAATGGAAAAAGCATCCTGTATTCCATATCTCCTTTGCTACTTCAAACTTTACTAATTATGGCGCATTGGAAACAACTATCGATGCCCAATTGTCGGATTATGAAAAAATCTATGGCAACGATGCCAAGGATACCAAGGACTTTGGTGTCAGATTCAGGTATCTTATAAAGGCAGCCCACGAGAAAACAGGTCAGCGTGTTGTTGTTCTTATTGACGAATATGACAAGCCACTGCTTGATGTGATGGCTACAGGTATTAAAGCACCCACTATTAATGGCGATATCAAGACACTTGAAGACTATAACCGCGAAATCCTCAAAGGCTTTTATAGTG
>JALFPC010000096.1 GCA_022782305.1 Prevotella sp.
CAAAGAACGATTGGAAACAGGTAGACATCGCCATATCAAAGAATGGACTGATGTAAACCTTTCTCCGAATTTGGTTATCAAACGACGTGAAACTATAGGCAAAAAATGTGTAGGTTTTTGACGTCTGTTTTGAACACCCTACCTGAAAGGGCAAAAGCGTCTCTATAAACGCTTGCACGATAATGCTTCTGCCCCTTCAGGGCGCACTTCATCGCTTCATCATACCCAGGGCGATGCCCTAGGCTATGTGCTCGTTGCCCCATCGGGGCGTGCCTTGAACGCTTGCGCTTATTCTCTGATTCAACTTGCGAAACTCGAATAATCTCGTCGTTTTGAACATAGCATGTAGAGTAATAACGTGCCCAAAAGAAGTAAAATAATACGTAATAAAGTGTTAAATCACACTCTTTGTCAAAAAATCATAGTAAAAATAGCATAAAATAAGGTGTGTTTTTTAAATAAAATACTTATATTTGCAGCGAAAAATAATACTAATCATTATTACTACACTAACTCATTATAGCCAATAACTAAAAAAAATAATATGAAAAGGTTGATCACATTATGCCTCACATGTCTCGTGGCATTGGGCGCAAGCGCACAGCGCAGCACCGACAAAATCAGTCGTGGACTGGTGGCTGTCAAGAAGGGTTCTTCCGTGTTCTGCTCTTGGAGAATTTTCGGAGAGGAATACTATGACACCAAGTACAATATCTATCGTGACGGAGTGAAACTCAATGCCACTCCGCTCAGCGTGTCTAACTATACCGACAATGGAGGTACAGTAAATAACAAGTATACTGTGGAGGCAGTGGTGAGAGGTGTGGCTCAAGGACAGTGTGACCCCGTGACCCCATGGGCAAACAACTATCTGGACATCAAACTTCAGCCCGTTGTGTCGCGCAGTGGTCAGACCATTACCTCATACTATGAGCCCAATGACGTGAGCGTGGCCGACCTTGATGGCGATGGAGTGGTGGAGATACTGCTCAAGCGCCGCAACAACAACGATGCCAACAGCCTCTATGCCGAGAGCAGCACCTCATACGATATTTTCGAGGCATACAAACTCGATGGTACCCGCCTATGGTGGATAGACTGCGGCCCCAATATGGTGAGTGGTAGCAGTGTTGAGGTAAACATCGTGGCATACGACTGGGATGGCGACGGCAAGGCAGAGGTAGTGCTACGCGGTGCCGACGATATGGTTATCCACAAGGCCGACGGTACCACACAGACCATCGGCAAGGCTGGTGTCAACACCCGCAATACCGTGTCGCACACAGCCAATATGACCTATACCAATTCGGGTGCAGAGTATCTGATTTATATGAATGGTGTGACGGCCGAGCCATATCAGGTGATGACATACCCTCTCACCCGCGGTTCGGCATCAGAATGGGGTGATGGATATGGTCACCGCAGTTCCAAGTATTTCTTTGGCGCACCATTCCTTGATGGCCGACGCCCAAGCCTCTTCCTCGCCCGAGGCATCTATACCAAGCATAAGATGATAGCATACGACGTGGATGCTGCTACCCACAAACTCGTGGAAAGATGGAAATGGGAATGCTCCACCAGCGGAAGTTCATGGTTCGGTCAGGGATATCATAACTATGGTATCGCCGATGTAGACTGCGACGGCCGCGACGAGATAACATACGGTTCGATGGTTATCGACGACAATGGCAAGGGACTATCAACTACAGGTCTCGGACATGGTGACGCACAGCACTGCAGCGATTTCGACCCCTATACCCCTGGACTTGAGATGTATTGCTGCAATGAAGACCGACCAGGCAACAACTTCCGTAATGCTACCACCAGCGAGATATACTATCGCAAAACGGCTGGCTCAGACGACGGACGTGCCATGATGGGTAAGTTCACTGACGAGTATCCCGGATGCCAGGGTGCATCTGCAGCCGACGGATGGATAAGCTCTGTTACCCACAAATCGCTGAACAAGAGCGGCGGTTTCGACCTTAACTTCCAGATCTATTGGGATGGAGACCTCTGCCACGAATCATTCAACTACTCCAAGTTTGTGACCAACAATGGATACTATGAAGATGGTAACCCACGCATATACAAATACGGCAAAGGAAGCATCTTCTCATTTGCCAACAGCAAGACATGCAACGGCACCAAGGGTACACCAAGCAATCAGGGAGACATCTTGGGCGACTGGCGCGAAGAGGTGATACTGCGCACCGATGATGGCAACCTCAGACTCTTCACTACCACCGATGCAACCCAATACCGCAACTATACACTATGGCATGACCACCAATACCGCCAAGCCATGGTATGGCAGATGTGCGGCTACAACCAGCCTCCACATACCAGTTACTACCTCGGTGTGTCTGACAATATAACCATTGCTCCTCCACCTTTGACCATGACAGGACGCAAGGAGATAGAAAACGGCGGCACCATAGGAAGCAGCACCAACGACAAGCATATAATCACATGCGAAACTAATGATATGACAGTGAGCGTGGCTGATGGTGCTACACCTTATATATATACTGACAATGCTCCAACATGGGTGCAGGGCAACGACAACAATGACAAAATAACAAAGACAGTATATACCCATACCCTCACCGGCGGAGCCTTCGCCGGCAGCATGCGCTTGGTTAAGCAGGGCGACGGCATACTTCGACTGCCAAAGGTGACACAGACATATACGGGCAATACCGATGTGTGGGCTGGCACACTGGCCTTCGACGGCGTGATGGCAGGCAGCCGCGTATGGCTTAATCGTCATACAAGTCTCGAATCAGACGGCGGCAACTTCAAGAAGAGCATTCAGGCTGACTATAACGCATCCATTCTGCCAGGCGGAGCCAACAAGGTTGGCACTATTGAAACCGATAGCCTGCTGCTCAATTTCGGTGCCCGTCTCGTCGTAGACCTCTATTCAGAAGGCATAGCGGCTGACAAGGTGAAAGCCAATGTGCTGAAGATAGAAAAGAAAGAATGGCAGTATGGTCCCAAGTATTCCACACCTGTAATCAGCGTGGTTTCGCACCCCGCAACTGGCGAAGAGAAACTGGCAGCCGGCCGCTATCTCATCGGTGAGATTGCAAAGATAGACGGCGACATTGCCAACCTGCTCATAGAGGGACTGGCTGGAGTGAAAGCCCAGATAGCATACGAGGGAGGCAAACTGTATATTGACGTGGTAGGCATTCGCGACGCCACCACAGTAAACTGGACAGGCGAACTCAATACCACATGGGACAAGGGTGAGACCACTAATTTCACCACCACAGGCGAAGATTCAGAGATATTCGTGGATGGAGATATCGTAAACTTCACCGACGAGGCTTTTGTTACCGATGTAACCATATCACAGCCACTCGCACCAAAGTCTGTTGTCTTCCTCAACAATACAAAGACATATACCATCAACGGCGACAGCCTCGTGGGCAATGGCACAATAGTAAAGAACGGCACCGCAGATGCTTATATCCGCAATGAAAACAGAATAAGCGGTGGAACCATCATCAACAATGGTGCTCTGGTAGTGTCTCAACTCGCCAACGAGGAAGGTGTCAACTATGGCGCACTCGGCGGTAGCAATGCTGCTATTACCATAAACAATGGTGCCACACTCAAGGCCACAAACAATATCAAGACCACACAGCCCGTGACCATAGGAGAAGGTGGAGGAACCTTGTTTGTAAATTCTGGCGCAAACCTCAACCTGCTCACTCCTGTCAAGTCATCAACAAAGGCAGGACTTGTCAAAATGGGTAACGGCACCCTCACCTTGCCTATGGGCAACAACTATGGAAAGACATATATCTATGCTGGCACAATAAATGCAGAGGCAGACCTCGGCGGCTCCACCACCTTCTCAGACTCTGTAATCTTTATGGGCAATGCAACCCTCAACTACAACAGCAATACATACAGTTATAATGCCGATCACTCAAAAGTGCATGTTAAGGGAGCAACAGCCAAACTATATCTCGATGCACGATGCGAGTATTATACACGCCTGTCTGGCAACGGCACCGTGATACTCTATCCGCAGGGTGATATCAGCCGCACACAGATAGCTGGCGACTGGACAGACTTTACTGGTGTGGTAGACGTGGAATGCAATGGTTCACTCAATAGTCTAAACTTCATGACTGGGGCAGACCTGAGCAATTGTACTCTCAATGTGGGTAGCGGCTTCACCATGAACAACTCCTTCTCTACCAGCAGTTCGTCATCATCGAGCACCAACGTGCGACTGGGCAACGTGACCGGTAGCGGCACCCTCGCTGGCGGCGGCATGTATATCATTGGATGCAACAATTCAGACATCAGTTTCTCTGGAGCCTTTGCAACCAAGGTGCAGAAGGTAGGCACAGGCACTTGGAACGTAAACAAAGCTCAGCCATCCATAGGCAATGTGACCATCAGCGAAGGCACTCTAAGCATCAGAAGCACAACGGTGGCTGACCTCATGGGTAGCACCTCGTCGGTGGCCATCAACTCAGGAGCCACACTCATGGGACAGGGTGGACTGCCTCTCGTCACAGCCAAGTCGGGCTCAACAGTCATCGTTGGTATCGGTGGCGACGACTTCGCAGGCGAACTCAAGACCACAAAGAACTTTACCGCACAGGCAGGTTCTGTGGTTAACCTCAATATCAAGAATGCCAACGGACTGCGAACCTCATACTCACGTATCAACTCGGGCATGGGACTCATCCTCAATGGTACTGTAAACATAACCCTCAGCCCCAGCTATACACCAGCCATAGGAGATGAGTTCACACTCTGGACAGCAGCAGGCACATTCAGCGGCAAACCAACCGTAATCCTGCCCGAACTGCCTGCAGGCATGAAATGGGACGACAGCGAACTGCTCACCAAGAATGGCGTGCTCAAAATAGTGGAAGGCACCACGGGCATCAATGCAGCATCTGCCGACGAACCTGTTGTCTGCCGCCTCTACACCACCAGCGGTGTGCTCGTGGGTGAGTATAAGGCCACTGTGACCACAGCTGTCAAGACTGCACAGACCATGCCTGTAAACCACGGCACTTATATCCTCCGCCTCACCAATGGCAAGGACATGAAAGCAGTAAAAGTGGTGATCGGAAAGTAAAAAATCAATGATACGTACAAAATTACCAAAATAAGAACAAATAATTGTTGCTTATTTGATAATTTGTACGTATCTTTGCAACCACATGCAACAAGCATGGTGAAACAAACGGCTAAAACAATATTTTAAACGAAACATTTTTTTACTATTAACATTATAAAACTAAAAGCAAAACAATGAAAAAGCGTTTACTTACACTTTCTCTCGCGCTTTCAGCTGTTATCGGTGCAAGTGCCGGCTATACCAGCGGCAACTTCTACTATAACGAGGCTGCAAGGTATAAAGTGATTGGAGAGAATCAGTTGACAGGTACCGACCTTTCAGGCGGACTCACAGGTATGGGCTTTACTCACGAGGGTGCTGCCCTTGGTGAGGCTATCACCGACACTTTTGAGATCGTCAGTGGTGCAGGCCCTGATGGTATGAATGTGATCCAGGTCAACAAGACCGGAGGTCAGAACACTGGTGGCGCCATTACCATGAGCCACTATCTCACTACTGGTAGATATCTCATTACCTATAAGGTGAAGGGTACTGCCAACGAGACTATGTCTACAAGCACAGCTTCTGGATATAACTCAAACTTCCAGAGCGTATTCCTTAACAATGACGGTACTACCACTTGCGACGCCACCGCTGATACTGGTAATGGCGGACAGCAGGTGAGCGCTGGTTATCACTATAGTGATACATGGAAAGAGATGAGTTATGTGGTAACAGTAGGTGAAGAAAAGTTTGCCGTGTTCTATTTCTTCAACCTTGCAGTGGGAGACCAGTTCTGCGATTTCGGTATCTATCCTGTTCAGGAGGTGGGTGACGACCGCAAACTATCTGAACTCCTCGAAATAGCAAAGGGATACTATGCCAACAACACCGACTTCCCCAACGAACGTGAAGCTCTGGCTGAGACCATCAATTACATTGAGTTAGACCTCAGTGATCCAGATGCAACAGCAGACGTTGATTATGTAGAACAGGCTGTGATTGATTATGAGGCTTCGATTGCTGATTTCCTTAATGCCAATACAGTTGACGTATCTAAATTCATTGCCAACTTTGACTTCTCAGGTGGTAACATCGGCGAGGCAAAGGGTGTTAAGAATTGGACTCCTGCAGGTGGACACACTAACCGTTGGGGTACATTCTCACAGTACTCTACACGTAGCAGTGTAGACTTTGGAGAAGGCAAGTATGGTGTGGCTCAGGTTTATCCACAAGGAATGTCAGATGGTTCCGACTTCTCTTCTCTTTCTCAGAGCGTTTCTCTGCCAGCAGGACGTTATATGTTTACGGTTAAGGCTGCTGGTAACATCAACCATCGTGTAACTAGCACATTTAAATATGGTATTACTGTTACTGACTCTGTAGATGGCATGGGTATCGCAATAAATGCAGATACTCTATATCTCAATACAGTAAGAACTGTCAGCCCAACCGTTGCTCACAGATATTCTATGATTGGTAATGTGAAGGAAGGCGATAAACTAACCCTCTCTTATCTCACTGGAGGTATGCCAGCCAAGAATGGTCGTAGCTATGCATTCAGCCCAGTGGAGATCCGTCTCCTCGGTGGTGCTACCCAGGCTGACGTAGACGCATTCTTCTATAGTGCTGTGGTGGCTGAAAAGTCAAACGCACTCAAGGTGATGGTAGACAGTGCCTACACTGTGCATGCCAAGGACCTCTATCTCTATGGCAAAGACAACTTGAAGGTGGGTGCTGACCACGGACAGGCCGTTTACGATGCATTCTCTACTGTCTTCTCTCAGGAGTCTGTAGACACTCTTAGCAAAGAGATGAACCACGTGCGCGACTCTATCCGCGCTTACTATGCATTGAATGCTGACCTCGTAGCTCTCAAGCAGGCTATTGAAGTGGCTGAAGGTTACCTGGCCGACGAGGCTCGTCCATCTGGCAAGTCTGATTTCAAGGCTGTCATCGATGAGGCTAAGGCTCTCGTTGCTGGTTTGAAGGTAGAAAACCGCGAAACTGATGCTGAGGGCATCGTGGCTATGACCACCAAACTGCTCAATGCTCAGGAGTTGTATTTCCTGGCCAATTCTACCTACGATACTCCGGGAGAGATAACCGTTATCAACCCATACTTCGCAAACAAGGGCACAGGTTGGAATATCACCTCTTCTGCTGAAGGCAAGGAGGCATGGAAATATGGTTCAGACGCTAAGTTCATTGGAGGTACCAAGATATATGCTAATCGTGGTAACACCACATCTCCTGACAATGCTGCACTGCAGACTGTAAACCTCAAGGCTAATGGTCTCTATGAAATCAACTTCCAGGCTTACTCATGGGGTCAGGGTCGTCATGATGGCGCTGTTACCGAGTCTAACAATGTATACTTTGTAACCACAATAGGTGAAAAGACAGACTCTATTATCGTTCACACCGTTGATGAAACACCTGTTAACTACACTGTTCGTCTGCTTATCGACAATGCTCCTGTTGACCTCACCTTCGGTATCGATGCTCTCAACAACAACTCTTCTTGGCCAGAGAATCGCTCTGAGGTGTTCGCTACTTCTTATGGTTATGGTGGCAACTCAATCAAGTACTATGGTGCTTACGACAAGTACTTGGCTGACTCTATAGCTGCTGTATTGAAGCCAACCCGCGACTCTCTACAGGTTGTTATCAACAATGAGAAGGCTCTCTTCAATGAGGTTCGCAATCCTAACAATGTAAACACATCTGCATTCACTGGCGCTCTTGCCACTGCTCAAGCTGTGGTTGACAATGCCAATGCTACTCTCGGCGAGATCAACGCTCAGTTCCCATTGCTCGCAGATGCTCACAACAAGTTCATCACCAGTGGTGTCCTCCCAGCAGTAGGCAAGTATTTCGACTTGTCAACAGTTATGGTTAACACTGAGTTCAACCAGGGCGACGACAACTTCGATGGTTGGACTTGGGAGGCTGTAGGTGCTTCAGAACTCGGTTCTGACACTATCTACTGCAACGGTAAGGGTATGCTCTTCAAGTACTACGGCACTGGTTTGCACAACTCTACCGGTTACTCTAAGTTGAGCCAGACTATTGAGAACCTGCCAGCAGGTAACTATCTCTTCCTTGCAAACGCTACATGGAGAAGATATACCAACAGCAAGGATATCAACATCGATGCATCTGCTGCTGCTGACTATACCGATCCTAACCAGACCATGGTTACCATCTTCGCTAACGACGCTGTACAGTCTGTAGTTGGCATCCTCGCAGCTCCTGGTGGCGTGGTTTCAGGTGAGGGCGAAAGCTCTAAGTATACTCTGCCCGGTGGCGAGTATTTCGACAACTATGCTTATACTCACACTGTAGACGTGCTGCCTCTCTTCCAGGCTGGATATTACAGAAATGAGGTTGCTGTTACACTCGCAGCGACAGGTAGTGTAAACTTCGGTCTCAATGTAGACAATATTCCATTGGTAAGCCAGGTATTCTTCTATGCTCCTGAGCTCCGCTTCTATGGCGACCAAGAGGCTACAGGTATCAATGATATCAATGCTGGCAATGGTGTAAGCTTCAACAACGGTGCTGTTTACAGCATCAATGGTGTAAGGGTTGGCAACTCTCTCGAGGGTCTGGCCAAGGGTCTCTACATCATCAATGGCAAGAAGTATGTGGTAAAATAATTGCAGATAAGTAATTATACACCAATATCTGGGGGGTGTGCCAATCTCATTGGCACACCCTCTTTCTTTTGTCTTTTCCTGTCTTTTCACCGTTTTAATTATATAATTAGGTGTGAATAGCAAAAATCAAAGAGTTTTTTTACTATTTTCCCAACTTTGCGTATTATTTTTATTGTTTATTTGGCAATTTTATGCTACCTTTGTAGCATGATTCATTGTACACATGCCGTACATGAGTGACAACTACTTAGCAATAACTAAAATTAAATAATTACTTAACAACAAACTTATGAAGAAACTCATCTTTTGTTTTTCGGTTGTTTGCATGGGACTATTGGCGTCTTGTGTAGACAAAAACGAACTCGTGGATGAAGACTCTCGCCCGTCGTGGCTCGGAGGAAGCATCTATGAGGAACTGCAAAATCCAGGCTCTGGGCTTCTACAAGGTTCCTTCAAGTATTATCTGCAACTTGTTGAAGACCTTGGCTCTGCTGAAGACCTGAAACGTACGGGTAGCCTGACAATCTTCCCTGCCAACGACGAAGCCTTTGAACGCTTCTTTGCCAGCGGTACATGGGAGGGAGTGCACTCCTACAAAGACCTGACTGACTCGCAGAAGAAAATTCTGCTCAAGTCGTCGATGCTCAACAATGCTATGCTCGTGGACATGCTCTCTAATGCTACATCAAACGGAGAGAACCTCGTGGACAAGGGTAGGGCAGTGAAGCATCACTCAACCATCAGTGTCATCGACACTATCACACACTATTCAATGCCTTTTGCTGTTGACTTCAGAGGAAACACTAACTGGCAGCGCTTCGACCAGATAGGTGGCATTTCGGTAGTGTCGGATGCTACAACTCCTATGATCGTTCATTTCACTTATGATTATCTCGAAAATTATAACATCACACCAAACGACTTCTCTATCATCACAGGGCGCCAGTCGGAAAATACCGACGAGGCTTATGTCTATGACAGACGAATAATCGCGCCAGATGTAACTTGTCAGAATGGCTATATACATCAGGTAGACGAAGTTATCGTGCCTCCAGGCAATATGGCCCAGGCTCTAAAGGGCATGCCAGAGGCCAGCATCTTCAGTCACATGCTCGACCGATTCGCCGTGCCACGCTATAATGAAGAGGTAACCAATAATTATCATGACTGGTATAACGAACAGTCAAAGGTGCAGGACATGAGCCATGTGGCCAATCCTGACTCTATATACGAGATTCGTTATCTCAGCGGTTTGTCTCACGGTGCACAACGCTACAACCAGAATGCAAATGGTGCCATCGTGTCGGAAGATAACCTGCTGACCTTCGACCCAGGATGGAATGAGTATAGCAAGAGCAATGTGGCAACACAGATGCTCAATGAGATAGGTGCCATGTTTGTGCCCACCGACGAGGCCATGAAGAAATACTTCGTGGAGGGTGAGGGTGCGCCCATCATGGACCGCTATAAGTATTTGCCCAATACACCGGAAAATGTAATATATAATGTAGACTCCATTCCTCAGTATGTGGTGTGCGCATTGCTCTCTAACCTGATGAAGGCTTCATTTGCAGATAATGTGCCAAGCAAGTTCCCATCAATGATTGACGATGCTGCCGACCACATGGATATGGAAGTAAGCTATATCAACAAGAAAGCGGATGGAGCATATAATGTGAAGATTGCCAACAATGGTGTGATCTATATGCTCGACAAGGTGGTAGGTCCAAAGAAATATGTGGCAGTGTCTGCTCCTACCTTGTTTAATACTAACCTCAACGTGATAAGATGGATTATAGAAAACCGCTCTGTGGGTACAGACGGCAACTATAACGACGACTCTTCTCTCGACCTCGACTTCTATGCATACCTGCTGGCTATGACTGCCAACTATGCTCTCTTCATGCCTACAGACGAGGCTTTCAACCTATATTATGTAGATCCTGCATCTCTATACAAAGAGGATGGCATGGCTGAGGCCATACATTATTATACTATTGCCAAGGCTCCTGGTCTGGCTGCATCAAGATGGCGCTATGACACAGAGACAAAGACCGTTACCGACTCTCTCGGCGTGTATGATATCAAAGCCAATCTGAGCATTGTGAGGTCTCATCTCGTGGATATCATGAACTACCATACCGTGGTGCTCAACTCTGGCGAAACACTCGGTTTCAATAAGTATTACAAGACAAAGCACGGTGGTGAGATCATGGTTACCGGAGGCAACAAAAACGACAACATGACCGGAGCACAGGTGTATAGTGGCGGACAGATAGACAATGGTCTGCAGGCTGCCACCATAACAGAAGGATATAACATGGAAAACGGAAAGACATACATCATCGACAGAGTATTGCAGGGACCACAGCAGAGCGTTTATCAGGTGCTCGAGTCAACACCTCAGTTCTCTGACTTCTATGAACTCTGCAACGGATTCGAAGAGGCTGTAGACAACGAAGAGGATGTGCTTTCATGGGCAGGCATCTCTGGCATTCCAAATGCGGAGACTGGCATTACTGAACAGGAGCAGTATAAGATATTCTATCTGCCTAATGGTGCCGGCAACTATAATGTCAAGATGTTTAACTCTTACAACTATACCGTATATGTCCCCAACAACGATGCCATGCAGGTGGCATACACCAACGGTCTGCCCAAGTGGTCGGAGGTGATGGGACTCTGGGAGACATATCATGGACGCAATGACAAGAGCGAGGCCAATGCAAAGGAGCGCGCCAAGACCATGATTGCAAAGATTAGGGATTTCGCACGCTATCATTTCCAGATCACATCAGTATATGCTGACAATGTGGTAGAGGAGGGTAATTATTCCACATACCTCGTAGACTCGCAGAACCGCAACCTCGGAGTGAGCATTACTGGCAGCAATGGCAAGTTCACCGTTACTGACGAGGGTGGATATCATCATGTCATCGATGCTAACGGAAGCATGATGTGCAACAGAATGGCCCGCGACTTCGAGTTCGACAAGAATGTGCCAGACCAAACTTATTTCAAGACTTCTTCTTTCTCGGTAGTACATGAGTTGTCGGAACCTCTCTACTACAATGCCGAGAAGAAGTTTGGCACCGATGCACCATTGGCAGCCAAGTCTCACAACCCACTTTTCAAATAATATAAACTATTTAAGAATTAAGATACTATGCCAAGAATAAAGTTTATGCTCTCCGCCGTCCTGCTCTTTGTAGTGCAGGCAGTGATGGCACAGGGACAACGCATATCGGGAACCATCACCGATAGCTTTGGACCTGTGATGATGGCAAACGTTGTGGAGCGCGACGACAACAACCGTATCGTGACCGCTGCCGTGACGGATGTCAATGGTAACTTCACATTGGTGGTCAAAAACCCAAAGAATAAACTGGCTGTGTCGTATGTTGGATACAAGACAGTTGTTTTACCCATCGGGTCACGCACTAAGTTCAATGTCTCTATGGGTTCGTCGCAGACCACAGTAAAAGAGGTGACAGTAACATCGCGCCGACGCTCTAACTCAGGTGGACTCAACATTCCTAAGCGTGAGGTGTCGGTGGCTCAGCAAACCATGGACATGGCAGAGGTGGAAGGTCTCGCCTTTACATCTGCCGACGAAGCCCTGCAGGGAAAGATTGCTGGTCTCGACATCGTGGCCGGTAGCGGTAACCTCGGTTCGGGCACACAGATGCGTCTGCGTGGTGTGACTTCTATCAATGGTAACAAAAACCCGTTGATCGTTGTTGACAACCAGATCTTTGATGCTCCTGACTTTGATGCCGAGAATGCTACCGACGAGGATTATGCTTCTCTCCTCTCTGTAAACGTGGACGATATTGCCAGCATCAACGTGTTGAAAGATGCTTCTTCTACAGCTGTTTGGGGTACTCGTGGTGCTAATGGTGTTATCGAAATCAAAACAAAACGTGGTGCGCGTGGAAAGACTCGAGTGGCCTTCTCATACAAGTTTACAGGCAGTTGGCAGCCAGACGGATACAAACTCCTCAATGGTGACGACTATACCATGCTGCTCAAGGAGGAACTCTATAATCCTAAGCAGAATCCTGACGCAACCCGCTTTATCAACGAAATAAACTACAATAAGAGCTGGGCTGACTATGAGAACTGGAACAACAACACCGACTGGGTGGACGCAGTTACTCAGTTCGGACAGTCGCACAGCTATAATGTAAACCTCAGCGGTGGTGGACAGAAGGCTAACTTCCGTATCTCGGCTGGTTATGACCATCAGACAGGTACTATCATCAAGCAGAGTCTCAACAGATTTACCACTCGTCTGTCTCTCGACTATTTCGTGAGCGACCGTATCAAATTTATCACTACCTTCGCATTCACATATACCAACAACAACAAGAACTATGCCGACCTGCTGGGTAAGGCACAGACTCTGGCTCCTAACATGAGTATCTATCGTCAGGATGCAAATGGCAACAATACCAACGATTATTTCATCATGAATGCCACATCGGGAGTGAGAAATCCATCATCAGCAGAACTGGCAGACGTGTATGCCATCGGTAACCCCGTGGCTATAGCAAACCTCGCATGGTCTAAAGACAATACATACCGTATAAACCCCGACTTCGCAGTGCAGTATGACCTGCTCGGCACTGGAGAGGGACAGCTCAGGCTTACATATACTGGTGATGTGTATTTCGATATCTACTCTCGTAGCACACCAAGCTATGCGCCTGCAGAGATTATCAAGTCGTCATGGTCTGACGCTATTGCTACAAACAAGGATATAGCATACAATAAAGCCTATAACCTTGAGAGCAATAATGTAGGCTTCCGTGTAAAGAATGAGTTGAGATATGTACCTTATTTCAAAAATGAGGACTGGACAGCACAGATGCTTTTCAGATATGAGTTCTATACCGCCAATGGCAATAAACAATCGGAAACTGACCGTCTCATACCTACAGGCATTGAGATTCCTACCACAGGATCATTCATGAGAGAGGCAAGCTCATCAACGAGCGAAAGTAGAACTCAGAGCTGGATATACAATGGACACCTGGCTTACAAAAGCCGCTACACCATGCAGTTCTCGGTACGTGCCGACGGCGACTCCAAGTTCGGACCCAAAAACAAATGGGCTTACTTCCCCGCCATCTCAGGACGTTGGAACATCATCGATGAGCCATTCATGAAACCTCTGCGAAAGGTGGTTTCCATGTTAGCCTTCCGTCCAGGTTGGGGTATCGTGGGTAACGCACCAAGCGATGAGTCTCTCTTCTATGAGGCGTATAAGAAGGGTGGTATCTATGGTCCTGGCTCAGGACAGAGCACTAATTATGTGGAGCGACTCAAACTCGATGACCTCAAATGGGAGCGCACCACCAGTTATAATATCGGTTTCAACCTCGGACTCCTCGACGACAAGATTGAGGCAGAATTCGACTATTACTACAAAACCACCAAGGACCTGCTGATGAAAAACGTGAAAGTGCCTTCATCTACTGGTTATTCTTCGTTGGCTTGGGCCAACGTGGGTGAGATGACCAACGAAGGATGGGAGTTGAACATCAACTTCAACAATATCATCAAGACAGGTAAGTTCTCGATGAGTGCTTATGCCAACGTTTCTCAGAACTACAACGAGATTTCAAAGATGGAAGACAACGTGCTTGAGTCTGTAAACGCTTCTTGGTCGGCAAGCAACGGCACATACCTCAACCGCGTCCAGATTGGAAACCCACTCGGTTCTATCTACGGATACCGTTACAAGGGTGTATACAACTATACATACGAAGGAATGTATAAGCAGTTTGATATCTACGAAAGGAATAATCCTGGTGCCAACTTTGAGACATGGCTCAACAACGAATTCCTCGGTAAGGGCCTCACTGCTCCTATCGTTACCGATGCAAATGGCAAAGCTGTGCTTAATGGCGATGGCACTCCTAAAGAGATGGTTTTCGACTACTCGGGTGTCAACTACAAATTCAAGGGTGGCGATGCTATCTATGAGGATATAAACCACGACGGACAGATCAACCAACTCGACGTTGTATACCTCGGCAACTCACTGCCTAAGGTCAACGGAGGATTCGGCTTCACCTTCAAGTATGACCGCTTCACCCTCCGCACCAGTTTCAACTGCCGCTTCGGCAATAAGGTGGTTAACATGGCACGCATGAACCTCGAGAGCATGCACTCAACCATGAACCAGACTTCGTCTGTTAACTACCGCTGGCGCAAGGATGGCGATGGTACTGAAGGAAACGTGTTGCCACGTGCACTCTATGGTAAATCAACAGCCTACAACTGGCTCGGCTCCGACCGTTACGTTGAGGATGCCTCTTTCGTGCGCTTCCAGTATGTGCAGCTCACCTACGACCTGCCTAAGACTCTTTGCAAGCATTTCGGACTCAATACCCTGAAGATCTATGCTTCTGCCAACAACCTCTATTGCTGGACCAAATATAGCGGTACGGACCCAGAGCACTCGCAGAGCGGATGGAACTATGCTGCTGACAACGCTAAGACACCGCGCTCAAAGTCTTTCACCGTCGGTCTGAATGTAGCATTCTAATTATTGTGTAACAAACAGAAAAGAACAAGAATTATGAAGAAATATATAATGTTAGCATTGTCTGGCATGTTGGCTACATCTTGTATCGACACTTCAGTGCTTCCCAATGACATTACCATTGCAGAAGATTATTGGAAGAACAAGGCCGACGTGCAGAATATGGTGGCAAGCGCATATCTCGGCATGGTATCGGGTGGCACAGTGCCTACAAACCTCATCGTATGGGGCGGATTCCGCTCAGATGAACTCAATCCCACAGAAACCATCATCAACGATGGAAGATGGGATGACCTCAAGAAGATAAACCTCGGCAACCTCGACAAAACTAATCAGTATTGCAATTGGTCAACCTTATATACGGTTATAAACCGCTGCAATCAGGTGCTCGAGCGAGCTCCGCAGGTGGTGGAGATAGACCCTGCATATACCGAGGATACATATAATACAGACAAGTCGCAGATGCTCGCACTGCGTGCTCTCTGCTATTTCTATCTCGTGCGCACATTCCGTGATGTGCCATACAACGAACAGGCTTATTACAATAGCAGCCAAGAGATGATGGTGGCACAAATGGCTCCTGCTGCAGTGCTCGACAAGTGTATCAACGACCTGCTCGAGGCTGAGCGAACACCGCTCTCTGCTAATGCCTACGACCCGACAGACTGGCGCCGCTATGGATATATCAATATTGACGGTGTGCGTGCCATCTTGGCTGATATCTATCTCTGGCGTGCATCTGTTACCCACAGTGCAGAGGATTACCAGAAGTGTGTCGACTATTGCAATCTCGTGATTGAGTCTAAGAAGGCTAACTATGTGCCTGGAAGGTTTGAGACCGAAGTGAAGGAATATCCTCTCGCATTGTCAACAAAATTCTACCAAGATGTTTTTGTGACTGAAAACTCACAGGAGAGCATCTTTGAACTACAAATGGATGGTTCGCACAATTCCAATACTGCCATCCAGTACATGTATTTCGAGTGGAAAGGTGGACAGAAATATGGATTCATGCAGGCATCAAAGGTGTTTGGTACACTGGGAAGCAATGCAATCGATGAAACATCGGTATTCTCTACTAATGCAGACAAACGTTATTTCCAGGCTTGTTTCAATGTGAGCGATGCCGATGCTACCTATTTCGACGTGCGCAAGATGGTGGACAAGAGTCCTCTCTCTGAACCTACTCAGGCAGCACAGCGCCCATCTGCAAGTTCTGGCTTGGAGCGAACCAACTTCGGACAGAACTTGATCATCTACAGATTGTCTGACGTGATGCTCATGAAAGCTGAGGCTCTCGTGCAGTTGGCAGATGATGCCGCTGATGTAACCACCGATGATAAACTGGCAGAGGCATTCGCACTGGTTAAGTATGTGGATGATCGTGCCATTGGCGAGGAGCCAACCAAGGATGGATACCGACTCAAGGTCACCGACTATGCTACAAAGGCTGACATGGAGAAACTGGTGCTGGCAGAGCGTCTGCGTGAGTTGTGCTTCGAAGGTAAGCGCTGGTATGACCTCATGAGGTATAACTACCGTCATGTGAACGCCGCCGACTATACCAAGACCATGGCAGAACTCGCTGGCGATAATGCTTCTATGGCTGCATTCCCTGCCAACTCGCAGGAGATGATGACCATCGTGCAGCGCAAATATATTGAAAATGCTGCTGCCATCACATCAAAGATCAAGAATGAGGCTTATCTCTACTTCCCCGTGGATGATGATGAAATCAAGGTCAACAACATGCTGAAGCAGAATCCTGCTTATGCTGATGACGATAAATACGTTAAGAATTAATGAAGATATGAATATGTACAGCAATATATATAATAAGGTGGTAAAGGCGGCGGGAGCCATGGCGATTCCCGTGTGCATTGGTCTCGCTTCTTGTACAGCAGAGCCTGACGACTCAAATATGTACACCTTTACCGGACAGACCATTGAGGATTTCCTTGTGGCCAATGATACAGCTTTCAGCAGTTTCAATTACATCCTCTCAAGGGTGGGCTACGACAAACTACTCGATAGTTATGGCACATATACCTGCTTTGCGCCCAACAACCAGGCTGTGAGCAAGTATATAGACAGCTTGTATAATGATGAGGTAAACATCAAAATTCCTCATAACGGCATGACAGAGAACTCTCTGGAAGGACTCTCCGACAGCCTCTGTCTCGATATAGCAAAGTTTCATCTGGCCAATTCCGTATACCAGACCATCAATCTCGGTACCTCAAGCCAGCAGGTGCTCACCATGCTAAACCGCGGCATCATGACATCTATCAATTCTAATGGTCAGGTGGTGCTCAATGATGGTGCTGCCATCGATGATAAGGCCAAAGATATTGAACTCGAAAATGGTTACCTGCACGTGATTAATAGCGTGATACCACGCTCTAACCGTCTGAACTCAAGTGAGATCCAGAAACTCGGTAAGTATGCACTCTTTGAGCAGGCTCTGCTTCTCACAGGTCTCAAAGACTCTATAGACCTTGATAAAAAAGATGTAACCCTCGACTTGCCTGCAGAGATTGACGGATATTATACTCCTAAAGAGTGCAGGCTCGGTTTCACTATCTTCGCCGAGCCTGATGAGGTGCTCAACAAGTATTATAATATCTTCAATATCGACGACCTCATTGCACATGCCAAGGATTGGTATGAGAATGCTGCCAAGGGAGATAAGGCTACTGCAGACGCTGGATGGTATGACTACTATCGCAACAACCATGTGGAGATAAGTACTGGCAACGACTATACCAGCCCATACAACGTGCTCAATATGTATGTGAGATATCATATCCTCAAGGCTGCTGTCATGCCTTACACACTCACCATCGAGTATAATGTGACCAATGGCTATGGCTACAACATGGATACTTACGACTATTATGAGACCATGCTGCCAAAGACACTGCTCAAGGTGTGGAAGGTGAAGAAAGAGGGTAAGATATATATCAACCGCTATCAGACCAACAACACTCTTACTGATCAGTTGGAGGGTATGGGCTCGGATGCCATGCATGAAGTGGTAGACCCAGGTATCACCATCGACGTGGAGAATGTGGCTCAGTCGGCCAATGGTTATATCTATCCTATCGACAAGGTGCTCATCTATAATTCGGCAGTACCACAGAAGGTGCTTAACGAGCGTCTGCGCTTCGACGTGCTCTCTATGCTCTCTGAAACTATGAACAATGGGTTCCGAGGTATTCCAAAGAAAGATCTCGCCAACATTGCTGGAAAGAGTTGCGATCGTTTGCGTTATCCGATCAACTATTTCGATAATGTGAAGGTATACAACGGACACTTGACCAAGTTGGATATGAACGTGCGTGATAACGACGATGCTAGCAACTCATACGTGCTCTATAAGGGCGACTCCTTCCAGGGTATGGGTTCATACGACCTAGCCATCAAGTTGCCGCCAGTGCCAGATGGAGAATATGAGTTGCGTGTAGACGTGACCACATTCGGCGTGCAGAAGGGTAGTATGCTCCAGTATTACTTGGGCAAGAGTAGCAACCTCTCAGACATGCAGGCTGTCGACATCCCTATCGACATGCGTATTTCGGCAGCGCAACCCACCACTCCTACCGAAGAAATAGACCAACGACTGAAGTCTATAGGCTATTGCAGCCTCATAGCCAATGGCAGTGAGGATGACTATGCCGACAAGGGGCTGACCTCTGACAAGGAGATGCGTACACATGGATGGATGCGTGGTCCATTGTCTGTTTGTAAAATCGGTCAGCCAAGCTTCAACTCACGATTTGCTGCTTATCAGTTGCGCCGCATCCTGAAGAAGGATAAGTTCACACAGGGCGACTATTGGTTGAGAATGAAGACCGTGCTTCCTGAGGTTACCGAAGGCAAGTATCAGATTGACGTGGTAGAGTTCGTGCCTATCAATGTTTATCAGAACAGCCAGTATCTTGAGGATATGTATTAATAACCAATCAGAAACATTACAGTATGAAACGCGACAATTATATATACGGCATGATGGCGGCAGCTGCACTGCTCGCCGCATCATGTACCGATTTCGACGACTACAACAAGGCATATACGAATGTCAGCGAGGAGAGCACTCGCACGTTGTGGCAGAATATCACCGAACGTAAAGATCTCACACAGTTCGCTGCCATAGCCAAAAAGGCAGGCTACGATGCCGAACTCAATAGTTCGCGCTGTCTCACCGTGTGGGCTCCAGTAGACAATACCTATGACTATCAGAGATATCTCGACATGGATGTAGACTCGGTGAAAATGAAGTTTATGGAAAATCACATAGCTAATTACGCCTTTACTATCACAGGAGAAAGCAAGAATGAGCGTGTGCATACACTCAACAACAAGTCTTATCTCTTTGCCAATGGCGAGGCTGGCGGCTATACCTTCGATGGCATAGCCATGCAGGGTAACGGCACGCCATGTGTGAATGGTATGCTACATGTGATCAGTGGAGAGGTGCCTTTCTTCCCAAGCCTCTATGAGTCTATCATGGAAAAGAGTGGCACTGGTGTTGACTCTATCGTCAACTACTACAAGAAATATGCTACCAGCGAACTCGACAAGACACAGAGTATCGAAGGTCCTATCGTAGACGGAAAGCAGACATATCTCGACTCTGTGATGGTGGAAAACAATGCTCTCTTCCGTAGTCTTAGGGCTAACATCAGTCTCGAAGATAGTAGCTTCACCATGGCATTGCCAACCGATGAGGCTTACGATGAGGCTTACAAGGCGATAAGCAAACTGTATAAGTATCCATCTAAGCTCGAGTGGAAAGAGGTGTCACCGCTGCTGGCTGGACCATCGCCATCGGTTTCTTCTGTTACTGTAGATGCCGACCTTAACGACTCCATAACACGCCGCAGCATTGCCTCAAACCTTATATTCAGCAACAACAACTGGTATAACTACTGGCTCACAGACAAGCCACAGACCTGGCAGAGAGACTCTCTCGTTTCGTCAATGAGAAACATACTGTCAAATGGTCCTGAGTTCCTATATGGCCATAAGGTATCGGAAGAGAAAAACAGCAACGGAAAGACTATAATCATCGACTCATTGGCAATGCTGCCATGGGAGACCTACAACCCAGAGATCTCGGTGCCTATATTCTCATCACACTACCGTCCGTATAACAATACTAATACCTCCACATTGTCTACAATCTTCCTAACAGACGACCAGATAGACAAGAGCAAGAAGGGAAGCATTGTATACAATGAAGGTGATACCGTAGTGATAAGACAATACTTGGAGTTTAAGGCCGCATCAGAGCGTGTGTCTCCACAGGTCTACTTCTATGTACCCGACGTGAGAGCTACCAAATACAATGTTTATGTGGTATTCGTGCCAGCTCGTTATGCCTTGGGCTCAACAGAGGCTGAAAAACTATACAAGGTTGACTTCTCAATTTGCTATGCTGATGCCAACGGCAAATTCCTTTCTTCACCCAAGACCTATTCGAAGGTTACTTCTGCCGACTCTTCAAATGTGGATATGGTAAAGATGTGTGAGGTGGAATTCCCTGTATCATACTACAATCAGAATGCGTATCCTTATATCTCTATTAAGAGTAGCCGCAACTTCCGCACAGAGAGTGGCAAGTATGACAATACACTACGTATTGCCGCCATCCTTTTCCGCCCAGTAGAATATGATGAATACTTAAATAGCAAGAACCAATGATTATGAAGAGCATATTTGACAATATACAGATGTCGTTTCTCAGAAAAGCACTCTGTCTGATGACAGTAGCTGTGGCCATGCCTGCCGTGGCACAGGATGAGGTGACCGACGACCCAGCTCCAAGACCTGTCAACAAGGTGGTGGAGAAAGAGAAATATACCCTCGTTAGCGTGAAGGGTAAGGTGCTTGACGAGATATCAAAGAAACCTCTCGGAGGTATACAGATAAAAACTCTCGGCAATGCACGATATACTGCCATGACCGAGGATGATGGTACTTTTGAGATTAAGGTGCCGGAGTTTGCTACTGCCCTTTATGTGCATGCTCCCGAGTTCTCATCACAGCAGGTGGCCATTCCTGCAAGCCGAAAAGACCTGGTGATTTACATGCTTAGCGACAAGTTTAAACCTATGTATGATGATGCCACCAGCATCACTGCCAACAGGTCGTTTACAGCTAAAAATGCTGCTGCCGTGTCTATAGACCAGGAGATACAGGAGCAGATGGGGGCAGACGTGCGCTCATTGCAGCGCTCTGCACAGTTGGCCATAGGAAACAATATGTTTATCCGAGGCATCAACTCCATAAATGCAAATGCTCAGCCTCTCGTGATTGTGGATGGAGTGGAGATGGATCCACAACTCTACCGAAACCAGTTGCACCAAGGTCAGTTCAATAATATGCTGGCAAATGTGATGACTGCTGATGTGGAGAAGGTTACCGTGCTTAAGAATGCTACGGCCCTCTATGGTGCACGAGGCGCTAATGGTGTGATAATCATCGAGACCAAACGCGGACATTCTATGGCCACACGCATCGAGGCTAACCTCTCGGTGGGACTGACACTCATGCCTGCACTGCCTACAACCATGAACAATACTCAGTATCGCAACTATGTGACAGAGATGATGGGTACCATACCAGAGATTGCAGGCAAAAACCTCAACTTCAAGTTCCTAAACGACGATCCTTCGTTCTATTATTATCATACATATCATAATAATACCGACTGGACAGACGAGACATATCGCACTGGTTTGACACAGAACTACAGCATCAATGTGCAGGGTGGTGATGATGTCGGCATGTATAACCTCTCTGTAGGATATATGGACGGCAAGAGCACTGCCGAGGGCAACGACTTTGAGCGCATGAACGTGAGATTCAATACCGATATCAATATATTGAAGAATCTAGACACCAAGTTCAACCTCTCAATAGCACGTACACGAGCTTCCAAGTTTGACGACGGTGCTGCCGAGGATATGACTGCGGGAACACCAACATCGCCCACATTCCTCTCGCTCATCAAGTCGCCACTGGTGGCACCATACCAGTACAACCATTATCTCAAGGATTTCTCAAACCTTGTGAGCGACTATGATGACCTTTTTGTGAGCATAGACCCCAACACATCGCTTGCCAACCCGACAGCTATTCTGCAGAATGCAGAGGGAGACAACAAAAACTTTGTTGAGAACACCTATTTCCAGACAATGATTGAGCCAAGACTCAAGATATGCAAAGACCTCTCAATTTCTTCTTTGTTCAGTTATACTCTCAACAGACACTCGCAGAGATATGACCGCCCAAGCACCGGTGTGCCAGGATACAAAATTCCTGACCTCGGTACCGCCTATAACAAGGTGGCAACAATGTCGTCGAGTGAGAATAATATACTGAGCAACACACATCTCGACTACTCACACATCTTCGGCGCACACACCGTGAGTGCTATGGTGGGCTTCCGATATAATTATTTCTCATACTCCAGCGATATCATCTCTACACAGTACAAGAGCCGCCAGGACGACAAGAACCCAAGCGTAAGTTATGACCAGAACGCACACTATGTGGATGTAGGTGGTGCCAACGATGTATGGAAGAACATGCAGTGGTATGCCAATGCCGACTATAACTACCAAAATCGCTATTTCCTCACACTGTCGCTCTTGGCAGAGGCCAACAGCCGATTTGGCGAGAACAGCGATGGCCTGGATGCCTTTGGCGTCAAGTGGGGTATCTTCCCTGGCGTACAGGCAGGTTGGGTGCTGACCAACGAGAAATGGTTCCCAAAGAACACTGGCATCAACTATCTGCGTCTGCATGCAGGCTATGATATCAGCGGAAATGATGATATCAACAACTATGCCGCACGCACCATCTTCGGTGTTGTGAAGTATAACTATAAGTCAAATGGTCTGCAGATGCTCACCATAGGTAATGACGAAGTCAAATGGGAGACAACAAAGAAATTCAATGTTGGCTTCGAGACTGCATTGCTACACAATAGGGTAGGAGTGAGCTTCGATTATTATATCCATAATACTGATGACCTGCTCACACTCCAGACTTTCTCTAACCCGATAGCAGGTATCAACAACTATTGGACCAATGGTGGTTCGCTCCGCAATACCGGTTTCGAGGCTGCCGTTAGCGTTAAACCAGTGGTCAGCAAGGATTGGAACCTCGAAGTGGGTGCCAGCGTGGGTCATTACAAGAATGAGGTTACAGCACTGCCTGACGGCAACTATACCTCTTCGGTTTATGGCGATGATAATATCCTGACTTCTGTGGGCAACCCAGTGGCTCTGTTCTACGGCTATAAGACAGCTGGCGTGTTTGCCAATGATGCCGAGGCACGCCAGGCTGCCGCTGACGCTGGTGCCGACGACTATCTCTTCATCAAGGACGAGACTGGCGCAAGGTCTTATTTCAAGGCTGGCGATATGCACTTCGTTGACATCAACAACGATGGTGAGATTAATGATGCCGATAAGGTGGTGATAGGCGATCCTAACCCCGATATCTATGGAAACATCTTCGTTAACCTGTCGTGGAAAAACCTCACACTCGCTGCTAACTTCAACTACTCTCTGGGCAATGACGTGTATAACTATCAGCGCATGATACTCAACTCGGGAAGCAATTTCTATAACCAGCAGGTGGCCATCACCAACCACTGGAGATATGAAAACCAGCAGACCGACATTCCACGCATCACTTATAACGACCCAATGGGCAACAGCCGATTCAGCGACAGATGGATAGAAGACGGAAGCTATCTGCGACTCAAAACTCTCAGACTCACTTATAAGGTGCCTGTAAACCTGTCATGGCTGCAGGGACTGAGCATCTGGGGAGAGGCCACCAACCTCTTCACGCTGACCAAGTATCTGGGCAGCGATCCTGAGTTCAGCATAGCCAGCAGTGCTATGTATCAGGGCATCGACTGCGGCAACCTCGCTCAGGGACGCGCATTCACATTCGGATTAAAGGTAAATCTCTAAAGACAAGAAATATATGAAAAAGATATTATTATTCATAGCAGCCATGGCTACCATTGCCATGTCGTCATGCAGCGACATGCTTGAGGTGGAAAGCGATCGTTTTCTGCAAAATCCTGACATCAACAAGAAGACCGACTCCTTGTTCTATGCCTTTGGTATCATGCAGGCCATGCAGCAGGCTGCAGACATGTATGTATTGCAGAACGAGATGAGGGGCGATATTCTCAAACCTACACAGTATGCCAACGAGAGCCTCTCAGCACTGCACAACTTCTCTGCCACAGCAGCCAATAAGTATGACAGCGCCTATGTTTATTATAAGGTGATAAACAACTGCAACTATTATCTCGCCCACCGCGACACCACTCTGCGAGATGGAGCTTTCGATGTAACACGCCAGGAGTATGCCGCTGTGCTCGCTTTCCGTGCATGGGCTTACCTGCAGGCTGCACGCCAGTATGGTAAGGTGCCTTTCTTTACCGAACCGCTCGAAAAGATCAGCCAGATAAACAATAACTCGTTCCCTGTGCTGGGCATTGCTGATATCGTGGCTCAGCTCACTCCGCTCATGGAGAAATATAGTGGCGAGCAGGTGCCTTCATTCGGATTTATAGAATGTGGTTCCTCTAACGATGGTACAACCAAGAGCATAGCTTCTAAATACTGCTTCATACCTATCGACATCATGCTCGGTGATATGTATCTCGAGCTTGGTGGCAGCCAAGACAACTATCTTAAGGCTGCGCAGTATTACTATAAATATCTCTATGCCAACCAACTGGTAATGGTACCCTATGCTACAAAGTTCCAATCGTGGCTCTTTAACGCATCCCAGGTGTTGCCTTCTAACTTTGCACCAATGACGTTTGTTTCTTATGATTGGAACACCAATACAGTGGGCACACGTACCATCTCTCTCATTCCAATGTCTGTAAACAAGATGCAGGGAAAGACCACTGCGCTGCCTGAACTTTTTGGTTATGACTATTATTCTACTGATAAGGGCGACAAGAATAAGTATATGGAAGATAAGATACAGATTGTGCCCACAGAGCAGTATAAACAGTTGGTTGACAGTTCATGGTATTATTATACCAAGTATCCGTCTGATGGTCTTGACACCGACCGTTACCGTTTCAAGGGTGGAGACCAGCGTTACTATAGCCGTTTGAAGAATGTGGAGCGTAATGACTCTGTTCAGGTTTGTATCAAGGCTTATGAAGAGGGTAACATCGTTCTGTATCGCACCTCTACTGTTTGGCTTCACTTGGCTGAGGCTCTCAACCGTGCAGGCTATCCTGATGCTGCCTTCGCTATTCTCAAGGATGGTATCAAGGATGACCTCATCACCACAGAGACTGGTTATATCAGCGATGAGACCAAAACCTTGCTCACCACTACTATTCCATTCCTTAACGAGGAGGGACAGACTATTTGGACAGATGCTCGTGGCATACATGCCTATGGTTGTGCAGATGCCAAGGGCTTGGCTGGCACATATTCAATGTATCAGTTCCCACTTGTCGTAGGCGAGAAGATGGCTGAACTTAAGGAGGCTTTCCCAGAACTGCAGTTTGCTGTGAATGATGGTAGCGAAGACCAGATCTTGGCTTGCAAGCAAGACTCTATCAATGCCGTTGAGGACCTGCTCTGCGATGAGTATGCATTGGAACTGGCATTTGAGGGCACACGCTTCTCTGACCTTACACGTATGGCACGCCATAAGAATGAGACAGCACTGCATCAGGGATATCCCGCCAACTTCGGTGGAAAATGGCTTGCATACAAGTTACGCAACAACAACCCTGTAGTCTCTCTCGAACAGGAGGCCAACTGGTATCTCCCATTCAAATGACAAACGGGTAACAGATAACCCCATACATTACAATAAATCGGGTGTGTCAATCAATTTTGGCACACCCGATTTATTTTGATAACCAATCCGTTACCGTGAATAATATATGCCGCAATCAATATGGTTTACCAGCCGCTGTTTGTAAAAATGCAAACAACGATTATTGCAGTGAATAAACAGCGATGAGACACTTGTCCTGACTTCATCACTTTTTTGCGCCATTATATAGCGCAGAATGAAAATCAATGAGTTACGTAGAATAAGTGGGTGATTTTGGGTGGCGCATTGACGAAGTCAAGAAAAGTAGGCATTTTTTTTGAGGAACACAAGAAATTATTGTAATTTCCGATAAAACCGAGACGAAAAAAGGTTATTTGTTTGATAAAACGGAGAGGAAAAGCAAAAATATAATGATAAAACCGAGAGGAATAATCTTTATCTTTCTGCTAAAACCGAGAGGAATAAACATACATCCGAGCAATATACGCCGAAGTCCTGATCTATCTCGTTCATACCGATATAGGACAGCCCTTCTTGCTCCAGATACATTTCCACCTTCTTGCGCATGTCTTGGCGACCTTTCAAGGTCGAGGGTTTGAAGCCCGTGCTGTCCTGCTCGTATTGGGTAAGCCATTCGACGAGCGACATATTAGAACGCTTTATCTTGTCCCACTGCTTGATGCCACGGTCTTGCAGGGCGATAATGCGGTCAGACTTTATCTTCTCGGCAATGCTTCGTGTCCTCGCATTGGCATCTACCATACATCCAAA
>JALFPC010000097.1 GCA_022782305.1 Prevotella sp.
TACAATCAACAATGGTGACCTGCTCAAAGACTTCGGAGTGATGAGAAAGGAGATAGGCCAAAAGATACTGGAACTCAGACTGGAGAGCGGACCAACAGTGCCTGAACTGAACTCAGTGGGACTGACCGCCGACTCGGCAAATGTAAGATAAGGTGGGAATTTATAGAACCCACCGATAACTCTTTTCTTCCGCGATAGAACTCTATCTTCTCTCGCGGAAGAATTCTTTCATGAGAGCGGCACAATCATCACTCAGCACACCTGCACTGACGATGGTCTTAGGATGAAGCACACCGGGAGCAAGCCTACGATAACCTCGCTTCTCATCACTGGCTCCATACACTACTCTCGACACATGAGCCCAACCCAATGCCGAGGCACACATGGAACAGGGTTCCACTGTGACATACAACGTGCAGTCGGTAAGGTATTTCCCACCAATGAGATTGGCGGCACTCGTGATGGCTATCATCTCAGCATGGGCGGTTACATCATTGAGAGCCTCTGTCTGATTGTGGGCTCTGGCTACTACCCTACCGCGACAAACCATCACAGCACCCACGGGTATCTCTCCTTCTGACATGGCAAGACGAGCTTCATCCAATGCCATAGACATAAAGCGCTCGTCATCTTTGCTTATTGCTGACTTTTCTTCATTTCTTGTTTCCATGATTGCAAAAATACAAAAAATTATTGGTTAAATAGAATTATTTAATGTAATTTTGCACGCTAAATGAATGATAACGTAATAATAAGAGTAAATAATACTAACTCTACAAATAACTTGCTCCGCAACTATAACGGAGAAAAAGGAACTCTGACCATCGCAACAGCTGATTATCAGACCAACGGCAGAGGACAGGGCAATAACTCATGGGAGAGCGAAGAGGGCAAAAACATACTCTACAGCATCCTCGCATACCCTAATAACCTGCCCGCAAATAGGCAATTCGTGATGCTCGAAGCACAGGCTTTGGCCATCAAAGAGGTAATGGATAATCTTTTGATGCCAGCAAAATGCTATAATGACATTTCAGACCATAATGACATTTCAAACCATAATACTCCTATTACCATCAAATGGCCTAATGACATATATTATCATGACAAGAAATTGAGCGGCACACTGACGGAATGCGTGATCAAAGGCATGAGATGCCATAGTTGCATCATTGGCACGGGCATCAATATCAACCAAACCATCTTCAGAAGCGATGCTCCAAACCCTATATCCATAAAAATGATTACTGGACGTGACTATGACCGAGAGACATTGCTACAGCAACTCATCGATGCCTTTGCTCGACAGTTGGATATTATAAACTCAGGAGATTATGACTGCATACACTATAGGTATATCGAATGTTTGTATCGCAGGCAGGGCATACATAAATATATGGATGGCACGGGAGTGATTAGTGCTGAACTGAATGATGTGACACCCAGCGGACGCCTCAGACTCCGAACTACACAGGGCGAGATACGGGAATATGGGTTCAAGGAAGTGAAATATATATGATAGTTGGTAATAAAGGTATTGGATTATTTTGGTTGTTTGACGATTTTTTTGTAAGTTTGCAGGCATAATAGTTTAACAAACAATATTAAACAATGGCAAAATACAAAAGAATATTGCTCAAATTGAGCGGAGAGAGCCTGATGGGTTCACAAAACTACGGAATAGACGCAGTGCGTCTGAATGAATATGCCCAACAAATAAAGGAAGTGAGCGAGATGGGGGTAGAGATAGGTATAGTGATAGGAGGTGGTAATATCTTTAGAGGACTGAGCGGAGCAAGCAAGGGCTTTGACCGTGTAAAGGGAGACCAGATGGGAATGTGCGCCACTGTGATCAACTCTCTGGCCTTGAGTTCGGCTCTCGGGGCCATAGGTGTAAAAACAAAGGTGATGACTGCCATAAGAATGGAACCCATCGGCGAGTTCTACTCTAAATGGAAGGCCATAGAGGCCATGGAACAAGGATATGTGTGCATCTTTTCAGCAGGCACTGGCAGCCCTTATTTCACCACCGACACAGGCTCGTCGCTGAGAGGCATTGAGATAGAGGCAGACGTGATGCTCAAAGGTACAAGAGTAGACGGCATCTATACCGCCGACCCAGAGAAAGACCCTACAGCCACCAAATTCTCTGAAATAACATACGACGAAATCTATACACGAGGACTCAAGGTCATGGACCTCACAGCCACTACCATGTGCAAAGAAAATAACCTGCCAATATACGTTTTTAATATGGATATAGTGGGAAACCTGAAGAAGGTGATGGAAGGAGAGGATATAGGCACTTACGTGCACAACTAATTATTCGTCTACTTCCTCATAGTTCACATATTCACCCTCATCCTTGGAAAATATCTTGCGGTGCTGAGAACCATTGTCGCGCATGTCCACGACATTGTTGCCGGCACCGCTTCTTCTTTTATTATCACCATAACCAGGGCCTTGGCCACTATCACTACCACCATTGCCGCCCTGACCATCACCATAACTATCACTACCCCCATGGTAATAATATTGCTGGTTTTTGCGACCAAAACGACTGCCAAAATACTCATCTTCGTCAGGATATTCGCGCATGCCTAACATTTGTTTCACCTTATTGATAGCACCGCGCAAAAGGCTGAGCACCACCATCACAATAACGAATACGGTGATAAGGCCAATAAACAGTAGTATAAGGATTCCTTTAAACATATAGATTTTTAGCTGGTTCTGATGGTTAGTATCTGTGTATTATATAGGAGCTACAGGCAACATTAGTCATGACTCGCTCCGCGAGATGCTACAACCACAGAGAGCAACACATACCATGCCATGACCACTGCAAAACCCAAATAGCCCAGAAAGGCTAACATTGGAATGCAGGTAATCACAAAGATATATTTTATCTCATTGCCGCGCCAACCCCATGACTTAAACTTAAGAGCAAACATGGGCAACTCTGACACAAGCAGCCAACTGGTAAGCAGCACCAAGGCTAACACAATGTATACACCTACACCACTATGCTCAAGACTCTCTCCTCCTCCCACTATGAGAGATGCCCAAAAGAGTGCGTTGGCTGGTGTGGGCAATCCTATGAATGACGTGGTCTGACGCTCATCAAGATTGAACTTGGCAAGCCTCAATGCCGAAAAGGCTGCAATGACAAAAGCTATATATGGCAGCAACGACGACACTGGCAGGAGGCAATGGGGCATGCTGGCATTGCAGAGATAGTTGTAAACTATGGATGCAGGAGCCAAACCGAAGGTTATATCATCAGCCAAAGAGTCAAGTTCCTTGCCTATGGGCGACGAAACATTGAGCAGACGGGCACTCATGCCGTCAAAGAAATCAAATACCGCACCTATGACTATAAAGAGAAAGGACATCTCGAATAGACCTTCAAAGGCGTATGACACTGCCACAGCTCCCGACACGAGATTGAGGCAGGTTATGGTGTTTGGTATATGCTTGCAGATAGTTTTCACTTCTTCTTGAGTTTTGCTATTAATGTCTTGTTGCCAGTGGTGGCCTGACCCATCTCTACACAGACCTCAGAGCCCAAAGGCAAATAGACGTCTACCCTCGAACCTAATTTAATAAAACCGAGATGCTCGTCAATAAAGCACTCTTCACCAACTTTGGCGTAGGTGATAATGCGGCGGGCCATGGCGCCGGCAATCTGACGGCAGAGAATGTCGGTGCCGTCGGCAGTGGTGATGAGAACATCGGCATGCTCGTTTTCTTCGCTGGCCTTCGGCAACCATGCCTTGTGGAAATTGCCATCGTGATGACTCACACTCTTTACCTTGCCGTCAACAGGAAACCAGTTGGCATGCACATTAAACAGACTCATGAATATGGATACCATGAGACGCTTGTCGTGGAAATACTCGTTCTCCTCAACCTCTTCTATCACAACCACACGACCATCCGCAGGAGCGACCACCAAACCATCGGTATCGGCACCAAAATAGCGAATGGGACAACGATAGAAATTGAGCACTATGAGCCATGCTATGCCAAACACTCCGAGGAAGGACCAAAAAGGAATCTTCGACTCGAATGATATCCATAACAATGCAGCCACGGCAACAAGAAGAAGCAAACTCAAAATGAGTGTGTCGTTGCCCTCTCTATGTATCCTTATTTTCTTAAGCTTTCGTATTCTTTCTCCCATGGGTAATTATCTGATTGTTTTATTCTCACTGCAAAGATACACTTTTTTTGCATATCACACAAACTTTTCGACTATTCTTTTGGTAATCTCAACTTTTAGCACTAACTTTACACCTAAATTTCAAAGATAACAGGGATAAGATGCAGGATTTTGTTCATTTACACGTGCATACGTACTATTCAATACTCGATGGACAATCGAGCATACAGAAACTCGTGGACAAGGCAATAGGCAATGGCATGAGAGGCATGGCCATCACAGACCATGGCGACATGTTTGGTATAAAAGAGTTTTTTGACTATTGCAATGGGGTCAACGGGAAAAGGGCCAAAGAGGGAAAGGAACCTTTCAAACCCATTCTCGGATGCGAAATGTATGTGGCTCGACACCGTATGCAGGATAAAGTGGCAGAAAATGGAGACAAAAGCGGATATCATCTCATCGTGCTGGCAAAAAACTATAAAGGCTACAAAAATCTTATCAAACTGGTCTCTGACTCATGGATAGACGGATTCTATATGCGACCACGCACAGATAGAACACAACTGGAGAAATATCACGAGGGACTAATCATCTGCTCAGCATGCATTGCCGGAGAGGTGCCCGCAAAAATCCTTAAAGACGATATCGAAGGTGCACGAGAGGCCATACAATGGTATAAACGCGTGTTTGGACAGGATTATTATCTTGAACTGCAACGACACGAGGTGAAAGACCCAAGCATCAGGGCTAACAGAGAGACTTTTCCACTGCAACAGAAAGCCAACAGGGTGATAATTGATCTGGCTAAAGAATATGGGGTAAAGGTGGTGTGCACAAATGATGCTCATTTCGTGGACGAAGAAAACGCTGAAGCTCACGACCACCTGCTATGCCTCTCTACAGGCAAAGACCTCGACGACCCTTCACGAATGCTCTATTCAAAGCAGGAATGGTTTAAAACACGAGAGGAGATGAACGAGGTGTTTGCAGACCTGCCAGAAGCTCTTGCAAACACATGCGAGATTTTAGATAAGGTCGAGACATACGATATAGAGCATGCTCCCATCATGCCCTTCTTTCCCATACCCGAGGATTTCGGTACCGAGGAGCAATGGAGAGAGAGATTTACTCCCGAGCAACTCTTCAACGAGTTTACAAGCGATGAAAACGGAGAAAACCCAATGCCACGTGAGGAGGGAGAGAAGAAAATAAAAAAACTGGGAGGAATAGACAAACTGTATAGAATAAAATTTGAAGCTGACTATCTGGCTAAACTCGCATACGAGGGTGCAAGCAAACTCTATGACATGCCACTGTCTAAAGAGGTGGACGACAGAATAAGGTTTGAATTGCATATCATGAAAACTATGGGATTTCCAGGCTACTTCCTCATAGTGCAGGATTTCATCAACTCAGCACGAGACCAACTGGGAGTGATGGTTGGACCAGGACGTGGATCGGCTGCTGGTTCGGTGGTGGCTTACTGCCTCGGCATCACAAAAATTGACCCTATCAAATATGACCTGCTGTTTGAGCGTTTCCTCAATCCTGACCGTATATCACTGCCTGATATCGATACTGACTTCGATGATGACGGACGAGGAAGGGTGCTCGAATGGGTCGAAAACAAATACGGGCACGAAAACTGCGCGCATATCATCACATACGGTACCATGGCCACTAAAAACTCTATCAAAGACGTGGCCAGAGTGGAAAAACTGCCGCTGGATATTTCAAACAGACTATGCAAGATGATACCAGACAAACTGCCCGAAGGCAAGAAAATGAACCTCAAGAATGCTATAGAATGTATACCTGAACTGCGTGAGGCTGAGGCAAGCGCCGACCCAAAACTGCACAACACCATGAGGTATGCAAAAATGCTTGAGGGCACCGTAAGGGGAACTGGTATTCATGCCTGCGGATTCATCATCTGCCGAGACCCCATCAGCAACTGGGTGCCGGTATCGGTGGCAGAAGATAAGTCGGACCCAGGACATAAACTGCATTGTACACAATACGACGGACACGTGATCGAGTCTACTGGACTCATCAAAATGGACTTCCTCGGACTCAAAACTCTATCCATTCTCAAAGAGGCGGTGGAGAACATTCGACTCACCACTGGCAAGGTCATTGACCTCGACACCATTCCCATCGACGACCCTGCAACATACAAACTATATGCTGAGGGACGTACCATCGGCACTTTCCAGTTTGAATCGCCTGGCATGCAGAAATATCTGAGAGAACTGCAACCTACAGTGTTTGAGGATATCATAGCCATGAACGCACTATACAGACCGGGACCAATGGATTATATTCCCTCGTTTATTGCAAGAAAAAACGGTAGGGAAGAAATCAAATATGATATTCCATGCATGGAGAAATATCTTAAGGATACATACGGCATCACCGTTTATCAAGAGCAGGTCATGCTGCTGTCAAGGCAACTCGCCGACTTCACACGAGGAGAGAGCGATGCCCTGCGAAAGGCTATGGGAAAAAAGAAAAAGGCCATCGTAGACGCCATGAAGCCTAAATTCATAGATGGTGGCAAGAAAAATGGGCACGACCCTGCAGTGCTTGAGAAAATATGGGGTGACTGGGAGAAATTCGCATCCTATGCATTCAACAAAAGTCATGCTACATGCTATTCATGGGTGGCTTACCAAACGGCATACCTCAAAGCTCACCACCCTGCTGAATATATGGCTGCCGTGATGAGCCGAAACCTTGAAAATATCAATGAAATAACCAAACTCATGGATGAATGTAAGGTGATGGGGATTTCAACCCTCGGACCAGACGTGAACGAGAGTTACCAGAAATTCAGTGCCAACCACAAAGGGGAGATTCGCTTCGGCATCAGTGCTATCAAGGGCGTGGGATCGGCTGCTGCTGACAGCATCATCTCTGAGCGTGAAAAAAACGGACCTTATAAGGATATCTTCGATTTCATACAGAGAATTAACCTCAGCAATGTGAACAGAAAATGTGTGGAATCGCTGGTGCTCAGCGGGGGATTCGATAGTTTCGGCAAGATGAAACGAGAGGATTTCTTTGCTACCAACAGCAAAGGAGAGGTTTTTATCGACCTATTGGTGAGGTATGGACAGACTTATCAGATGGAGCAGCAGCAGATGAGAAACTCGCTGTTCGGAGGCGACAATGCCATAGAAATAACTACTCCACAGATATGCGTGGGAGAGAGATGGAGCGACATTGAAAGACTCAATAAAGAGCGCGAACTCGTGGGCATTTACCTCTCTGCTCATCCTCTCGATGAGTATAAGATAGTGCTCGAGGCTCTCTGCAACACTAAATGTCAGGAACTGGCCGATATCTCTGCATTGGCAGAAAAGAGCGATGTGACCATAGGGGGCATTGTGACAGGTGTGAAATCAAAATTCACTAAAACGGGTAAACCCTGCGGATTTGTGACCGTGGAGGATTTCGAGGGTAGCGGCGAAATTGCTCTCTTCGGCGAGGAATGGGGACGATGGAACGGAATGTTTACAGAAGGATGCTCGGTTTATATTACTGCCAAATGCCAGCCCAGATACAGAGACAGCAATTTGTATGACCTCAAAATCAGCAACATCGAATACTTGCAGAGCATCAAGGATAGAGCAATAACAAAGATTACTATATCACTGGATACAGAGGGCTTTGACTCGCAGATGCTACAGGAACTAAACCAGATTGTGATTGCAAATCCTGGAAAGACAAAACTCTATTTCCAACTACGCGACCCAAGCAACAAGAGTCAGGTGCTCATGTATAGCACAAAATATGCAGTGGACGTGAGACGCGAACTAATCGCTTTTCTTGAAAGTTCTCCCTTCTCAGACTATCGCATCAACTGACAGAGTCACACCTTTTTATATATAGAGACAATATTGATATTTACAAAACTCTTGCATCATTGATTGCACTCAACAATACACTATTGATACAAAAAATACTATCGATACAAAACAACAATTTCATAAATACAATTAACAACTAAAAAACAAAAAACAATGGAAGTAACAATCACAACAGCTAATTTCGAGGAGTTGAAGAATGGCAGCCTGCCATTGGTAGTGGATTTCTGGGCTACATGGTGCGGACCATGCCGTATGATTGCCCCTATCATCGAGGAACTTGCCAAGGAGTATGACGGCAAGTTGACCGTAGGAAAATGCGACGTTGAAGAAAACGACGATATCGCTGCCACCTATGGCATACGTAATATACCTACCATCCTCTTCTTCAAAAATGGAGAAGTGGTAGACAAACTCGTGGGAGCAGCATCTAAGTCAAAAATTGAAGAGAAATTCATGGCGCTGCTTTAAGAAGGTATTCTGAAGTCTGATCTAATAAGACATTTAGAAGTCAGCTCTAATAATACATTCAGGAATAAAGGTTTCTGTCCTTTACTCCTGAATGTTTTTGATTTATTCAGCATCTTTCGGTTATGCTGTATCTTCGCTTACTACTTATACGGAAGAACTGTTAGAATGATACTGTGCGTGCGCCATCCTCTGTTTCGGCGATGGTAACCTTAGCCACATCGCCAGGTAGCAGTTCTTCTATCAGTTCGGGCCACTCCAGGAAGCACAGTGCCCCGCTGTCGAAATAGTCCTCATAGCCCATATCATAAACCTCTTCGAGTTTCTTTATGCGATAGAAATCGAAGTGATAGATGAGTTCGTCGGTGGTGGCCGATCGATATTCGTTTACTATTGCAAACGTGGGAGAAGTGATCACATCCTCCACTCCCAGTTGTTCGCATATTGCCTTGATGAATGTGGTCTTGCCCGCCCCCATCTTGCCATAGAATGCAAACACGGTGGCGTCGCCCATATTCTCTACAAATGTCTTGGCAGCCTCATTAATCTCCGCCAAACTGTTAATACGTATCTCCATAATGTGCAAAATTAGCAATTTTATGAATAACCGCCAAGGAAAAAGGCTGGAATTTATTGTAGCGGCGCAAAAATGGTCAACACATTGGGGCTCTCTTTCATTTCAGGATGATAGGTCTGCCTGACTTTGTGAATCCAGCCACGGAGAAAGACAGGTGGCGGGTGGTGGAATTGGATTTGAATTCTATCTCTCCATTGCCATTGCTATCAATATTGACATTGGGGTTCCAATACAATGTGCGTCTATAGTCAGCTCCCTCAATGTCGGCACCTGTCAACTGCATCATCCTGTCATAGTCTTCGGCAATACTATATGCCTTGAAAGTGGTGATGCGCTGTCCCTTCTTCCTACTGACATTAAGGTTCGGTTTCGTATATACAAATACTGTGGCGCAGCCCCTTCCTGCCAACTTGGGAGCATATATAAACCGCTTCCAGTCATCACCACCCGGCGACACGTATACAGACTTTATATCACTTATGTCGAAAGGTATATACACATTGTTGGGGGCATAGTCCTTGGCATCTGCATAGTCCTTGGCAGGATAACCAGTCAATCCCGTGGCGCACACAAACGAGTTGTTTACAATCCATAGTATTCCTTTCCCGTTATATGTGAGTCCGTCTCCATACATGTTTTTGTTTGCATCCAAGGCACATTCTTCGCCGGTAATATTGTCATACCCCTCAAAGAGACTATTCTTGGCCAATAGCCAGTCTACCAATGTGGGGGACTCCAGCCCCTGGTCGGCCATCTCGTCGGCAGCCTTTGCCATGTCATATCTTACAGACGCATTCAGGGCGCCACGGCTTTCTCTTTCCCAATACTCTCTCGGATTTTTCCATATGCGGTGTGATGATACTTCCACCTCTTTGAGCCAATGATTTCGCAGATATGCAGGTATGCTGTCAATATACAGGCTGTCGAGTGTATAAGAAAGAGTATTGTTTTCATTACCCTTGTCATTCAGTTGTGGCCATGTGACCTCCCTTACAGTGTCAGGAGAGAAATGTCTGTTTACCGTAACATAATAATTCTTCAGTTTATCATTCAGTGAGGTACTCATGCTCATCTCCCATTCACCACCGCAGTCTGGCACCACAAATACATAATATCCTGTACTGTCTGTGGTCACACTGCCTTGAAGAACGCTGCCCATACTGGTCATGAGGATATCCAGTCGCACTCCATCCACCTTGTTTCGTTTGGAATAAGGTTTTATCTGTCCGTCAATAAGCAGTTTGCACTCAGTAGGAAATGTTTTCTTCCATGCCTTCTTGCCCGACATTGCTTCCACGTCGTATCTCCTCCATCCCTGTACCATCATGAGCAGGTCGGAAGCCTGCAAATGTTCCTTGTCGTCATTTTCAAGATAATACTCAGGATGACTCACATACCCCTTGAGTTCGCTGCCGAGCAGAAACCATGTGGCAGCGTTGTGTGCTTCAGCCGCCTGTTGTGTTTCTGCATCACAAACAGACAAGGAGACAGAAGAGTTGGGTTCTGTTTTTATCTCCATCTTCATTTTCTTTGACGGCCAGATAGTTTTCTCATCTGATGCTATCGACAAAGAAGCCACAGAATCCTTTGGCATATTGAATATCATGCGACTACATAATATGTTTCCTTCTTTATCCACGAGAGTGAGTTGAGAGCATCCGTACGGCATTTGGTTTCTCATCAAAGGAGTTTCGGCTATTCGTGCTTTCCCTTTATGCACAAGCAGCATCGTATAGTCATCTGGCGTGTTTTGATCACTGCTTTGGATTTTCCATGAAATTCTGTCTTGCGACAATGCGTCCACGGTGACCACCGTTCCCTCGTCTTCAGCCTCCGGCAATGGATAGTTCTTATACTTTCCGTTGGGGAGTTTTAGTCTCAGGTTTGCCCTTTCATTATCAGGAGTATAACTGAATATGCCTCTGCCATCCATTATGGTTTTTACCTGTGACTTCTTACCGTTTTTATATACTATCCATCCAGATGTCTCGGCTCTTTTTCCCCTTGAGTCGGTCACCTCAAAAGCCAAGCGGCTTTCCAGTCCTTTCACCAAAGATCCTCCCTCGGGGAAGAATCTTACCACATAGTTTGTCGAGTCATTGGCAGACTTTGAAATCAGCTGTTTCGGCGTGTTAACTCCATAGGTAACAGGAGTTGCCATGGTTGGCGTGGTTGGATAATTGCCATTTTGTTTGGGTTTGTCGAATACAGGCAGCAGTCTGGCGAACAAGCATTCATTGCCCCAGTTGAGCATATATCGTGTATATGCTCTCACCTCATAGAGTCCAGAGCGGGTATATTTACTGAGCATAAACTCTCCATTGGCACATCCGTCCTCTATCAGGCATTTCTTGGTTTCCACGATCTCTCCTGCCGGATCTATGAGTTCCACGTATAGCACCCTACTCATACTGCCAAGCCTACCATTATCAGAGCGAAGCACATACGCCTTCCACCAAATGATTTCATTTAGGTAATATGCGGTATTATCGAAATGGAGGAATACTGTTTCCTGCGGATACTTCTCATTAAACTTATTGACAGCGTCACATATCTCTCCACCGTCAGCCGCCTTTGCACCTATTGCGAATAAGGCCACGAACAATAATGAAATGATAGTTTTTCTCATAGCTGTATCATTAGAAAAAAATACTCTAATCGTTACTCTTTTGATTAATAACCGATGCAAATATAGTAAAAATATTATCATAATCAGCGGAAACATATGTATTTTAACGTATTTCCGCTGATTATAAGACAAAAATACCCGTATAACCAGCGGAAACATAGTAAACTTCATATATTTCCGCTGATTATAAGAGTTAATGCATTAATTAGCAATTTTCAGAATACCTGCCAATGGGAAACGCAGGAATCCTCTGTTGCTGCGCAAAAAATATCTAACCTTATAAAGCATTGTTCTTTGACCACAAAAAGGCGGTTTGTTCACCCGCGTTTCTTGCCTTTCATGGTGATGAGAGGCACTATCATCTCTTCCATTGAGATGCCCCCATGCTGGAAGGTGTCACGATAGTATGACACATAATAGTTATAGTTATTGGGATAGGCAAAGAAACTGTCGCCAGTGGCAAAGACATAACTGGTGCTGAGGTTGGGGGCAGGGAGCAACACCTTTGAGGGGTCCTTAATCACCATCACCTCCTTATT
>JALFPC010000106.1 GCA_022782305.1 Prevotella sp.
AAAATAGTATGTTTTATGTTTTGAATGACTTTATAATCGCAAATAACTGATAATCTTGGTTGAAATCTCATTGTTGGGTATTTAGGGAATGTCGTTTAATTCAAAATAACGGATATTGATTGACGAGTGTATGCCTTCAGAGGTCACTCTCATCAACATTTTGGGGGAGTTTTTGTCGTTCTTTGACTCGTTATTTGTATCGTCAGGACATTGTTATGTAGAAGCGAATCTAACATACAATATATGACCATGGCAGGAAAGACAAAAGAAATGAGCCAGATTAAGCAACTACTTCTCCTGAAGAAGGAGGGAGTCTCCAACCGCAAGGCTGCCGTGCGTATTCTGGTCGATACCCGTTAACCAATTCCGGTGATCTCCGTTCAGTCCGTTGGTGATCTTCAGTATCGTTGGCAAAGTTATATGCCAAGCGGTTGAATGAACGGGTATGCTCCGGAATAAGTAGCTTTTCTTTGCAAAAAATCACTTTCCCACGCAGAAACGCTACTTACCGATGCAGAAATGACTGAAGAGGTTTGAGAGCACTTCATCGGTGGTGATAGTGCCGCCAACAATATCGGAGAGATGGGTTATGCATAGACGGAGGTCTTCGCTTAACAGGTCGCCACTCAATCCCAAGGAAAGGCCCTGCTCTATCCTATCAATGCAATCCAAAGCATGGATGAGCGACTGGTAATGACGAGCACTGGTTACTATCACATCGTTGGCATGAATCTCTGGTATGTCTGACAATTCAAAAATCTTGTCGCGAAGGGTATCCAAACCAATCTCATTGGCTGCCGAGATGGATATGGTGGGGATACCATACAACGAGAGATCAAAACGCGACTGGCCATCATCACACTTGGTGCATACAGACAATAGTTTCTTGTTTCGGCATCTCTCGAGCATGTCGGCAACAGACAACTCATCTGGTTTTTCGTCGCTCAACCATAACACAACCGATGCTTCCTCAATCTTGCGATAAGCAAGATCTATGCCTATTTTCTCCACTTCATCATCAGTATGTCTAATACCCGCAGTGTCAATAAATCTGAAGGTTACACCACGTATATCAACAGCATCTTCAATGACATCACGGGTGGTGCCATGGATATTGCTCACTATGGCCCTCTCCTCTCCTACCAGATGATTGAGCAGAGTGCTCTTGCCCACATTGGTTTTGCCAATGATAGCCACAGGCACACCATGCTTTATGGCATTGCCAGTCTTGAAAGATGCTGCCAATGATGATATATGGATGCGTATGTCATTGACCAATGAAATGATCTCTTCGCGGCTGGCAAAGGTAACATCCTCTTCGGAGAAATCGAGTTCCAATTCAAGCAATGTGGTAATATGTAGAAGTTTGTCGCGGAGTTGTGCGAGCAATGATGAGAAATTGCCTCGCAATTGTGCTATAGCCATGCTATGAGTGGCCTTGTTTGTAGACGAGATAAGGTCGGCAACTGCCTCTGCCTGACTGAGGTCCATCTTTCCGTTAATGAAAGCCCTCTGAGTGTATTCTCCTGGATTGGCCTGGCGGCATCCGTGCTCAATGAGTAATTGGATTATGGTATTGGCAATATATCTGGAACCATGGCATGATATCTCCACCGAGTCTTCGCCCGTATAGGAATGTGGATGCCTGAATACTGATACAATCACATCATCTACCACCTCCCCCTCGGTATTGATGATGCTGCCATAATGCAGTGTGTTGGCTTTGGCATCAGCCAATGATTTTGCATTGTTTGTGGCTGGTCTAAACAAGCTGTCGGCAATGGGAATGGCATTGTGACCAGACACCCTGACGATGCAGATGGCTCCACCCGTGGCAGTGGCAAGGGCGCAGATAGTATCAGTATTCATTTTGTAATGTTTTTTATAGATAGATTTTTATAATGCTTACCATCAATAATTAGTAATCATGGGGTTCGGCATTGTTATATTCTGTCGAGAACAATTTTGATCAAGTCAGAGATATGTGATTTATATCCGGCATCAGCCTTCTTGGCTCTTCTGTTAGCTATAACCATGCAGCATGTGAGCGCCTTATGACCGAGCAGAGCAGATAAACCAGCAACTGCACTGCTCTCCATCTCGAAATTGGTAATGCGTAGGCCGTTGTGTTCAAAGGCTTCAATCTTGCTGTTTTGGTCGGGATCAGCCAGAGGTATGCGCAGTTGCCTACCCTGAGGACCGAAGAAACCGCCGCAAGCAATAGTGACGCCCCTAACCATGTCATTGCCCGCAATGCGGTTTAACAGTTCTGGGTCATTATCTATAACATAAGGAGCAGAGAGGAGCGGGTTCCATTTCATGTGTTTCTTGAAATCCTCTTCGAAGGGCAAGTCGCAGACCTCATTTCGTCCGGCATAAAAATTGAGGAGGCCATCAAAGCCAATGCTCTTGACGCTTGCGATGAATGTTCCCGTGGGCGTGTTTTCCTGCAGTCCGCCACAAGTGCCAATACGTACAAAGGTCAACTGCCTCTTTTCTTCTTTCTCTTCACGTGTATTGAAATCAATATTTGCGAGGGCATCCATCTCGTTGAGCACTATATCTATATTGTCGCATCCGATACCAGTACTTTGCACTGTTATCAACTTGCCATGATAGGTGCCCGTTACTGACTTGAATTCTCGGTTGGCAGCGGTATGCTCAATAGAGTCGAAAAACCCTGCCACCATGTCTACTCTACCAGGGTCTCCCACAAGTATTACCTTGTCGGCCAACTCCTCGGGTTTGAGATGGAGATGAAAGACGCTGCCATCACCATTGATGATGAGTTCAGACTCTGCAAAATACTTTTTCATAGGCTTTTTGTTTTATTTGTTGATTACTTCTAATTCTTTGGCTCTTATGCTCTTGACCATATCGGCTATTTCTCTGGAGAGAGTTTCCACCCTGATCTCGTTTTGCAAGATCTCAGCCTTGAGTTGCTGTCTTTTGTTTCCCTGATAACTGGCATACGTGAGTCTGTCGGCATCCAGTTTGGTCATGAGTTTTCGTTTTTCGTTTTCCTTGAACTGCAGGTCGGTGAAGAGCACTTTTGCCTCGCTACTTCTGAATTGCGAAATATCAGAATAAACATAGTCATTGTTGATAACAAAAGAGAATGTGGCATGCTCCACCTTCTTACTATTTTTTGTTTTTAGGGCAGAGAGACGTGCCAGAGCCTTGCTGCGCTGTGTGCCGTCACCCCATGTATCCTTGATGGAGCATATTTCGGCCAAGCGTTTGATTTGCTCATCGCTTATGCCCTTGTCTTTATAAGAGCTTCTCACCTCCGATGGCACAAAAATATAGATGCACACCTTGCCTTCGGGCTGACGGCGGTCGGTAACAAACCATCCGATATTCTCCATTTCGTCGATGGCATAGAGATAGTCATTGGCAGTGGAATTAAATGGCATTCCGATATTCTCGGCCTTGAGATACTGCCCTGTCTCGCTGTCGTATCTGGTCACGAAGATATCATAACCGCCCACGCTACCCTCGCCTTTTGCTGCAAAATAGAGAGTCTGCCCATCTGGCATCACAAAGGGGAAGTCGGCATTTACAAAGGCTGTATCTTCTGCTATGCCCTTGATACTGTCGGGAGCAGACCATTTACCGTCGAGGAAATTACTGGAATAAAGGCGACTATGACTGGACGTATCGGCTATCGAATAGAAGCATTTGTCGCCGAGATCATTGACATATACGGTGGCATCACTCTGGTTATCAGTGCCGAAGAAGCCATCATAGGAGGCTATCTCTCCGGCCTCCTGACTGAGCGAGAAATGCTTGAACACATCCTTTTTATCTACCACCATACTGTCGATGATTACCACATCCTGAGTGGCAGAGAGCAGCATGTCGTAGTATTGCTGGCGCCTCATCTCCTGCTCCGTCATGGCATTCTCCACTTTGTCTTTCGACTTCTTCTTGGCAGTTTTAGTTCTTCGCTGCGCTGAGGCAGGTAACATGACTGCAATCATCAATGCGGCCACAAACAAATATCTGATATTCATATTATACAATTGTGTTGTCGTTTTGTTATGTTTTTAAAATACAAAGATATTCAAAACAATCGTATTAAAGAAAGAATTAACAAACATTTATACACTATTCCATCAGTTTTCCCTCAGACTCGAGTGCATTCCACACAGAATAGCGTGCTTCGGGGTTCATCTTTTCTATCTTTGCAAACATATCTGCCATGTCTGCTCGATGCGAGTCGGTCTCATAAGGACAGATCTTGATGAGTTTTTGGTAATGATGTAAATCAGCCAATAGCCTTATATCTTTTTCTGCCACTAAGCACAATGGGCGTATGATGGTGATGGGCATCTTTTTCATGGTGAGGCTGGCGGGCATAGTAGAGAAATGTCCTTGAAAGAAGATGTTCATCATGGCCGTATGTATGATGTCGTCCTGATGGTGCCCTAAGGCTATCTTGTTGAACCCCAATTCTTGGGCGAGATTAAACATCTGCTTTCTCCTCTGCCATGAGCAGAGAAAGCATCGTGGTTTGCCTTTGCTCTCGTCATATTCAAACCCCGTATTTACTATGTGCAAGCGTATGCCAAGATCAGCAGTGAACTGCTCGAGATAGGAAATATCTGTCTCATAGCGTATGTTGTCCATGCGCACATGCACCGCCTCAACATCAAAAGAGGGTTTGAGTATTCTGCGCCGACGCGCAAGCATCTCGAGCAGGCAGAGCGAATCCTTTCCGCCAGAGAGCCCCACCAGAATCCTATCGGCATCTTGGATGAGGTGATAGTCGGTGAGTGCCTTTTGAAACCTCCTGCTTATTCGTCGCAGTAGAATGTCCTCTTCAGTGGGTTTGGGCATTTTGGTGGGCTCTTTACTTCATAAACACGAGATATACGGCACAAATAATGAGGAAGAAAGCCAACACATGATTCCAGTGGATGTTTTGTCCCTGAAACATGATATTGGCTATAACGGCGAAGACCACCAGGCTGATGCACTCTTGGATAACCTTGAGTTGTACCAGACTGAATGGTCCTCCATTGGCTTCAAATCCTATGCGGTTGGCAGGCACCTGACAGCAATATTCGAGGAATGCTATTCCCCAAGAAAATGCGATAACACCGATGAGAGGCCATGAAGAAGAGGCCCCACTCTGCTGGAGTTTTAGATGCCCATACCATGCTAATGTCATGAAGACATTGCTGAGCAACAGCAACAGGATAGTATAAAAACCGTTCATATCTTAATTTTGCTGCAATGATTTGTGCATGTTGAGGGCTGCCCTGCGGCCGTCGCCCATGGCGAGTATCACGGTGGCGCCACCTCTTACGATGTCACCTCCAGCAAATACATCACTACGCGAACTCCTCATCTCGTCATTAACAGCAATGGTATTCTTGCGACCCAGTTCCAGTCCCTCTATGCTATTGGGAACCAATGGGTTTGGCGATACACCCACAGCCACGATAACCTGATCAACATCCATAACCACGGTCTTACCCTCTACAGCTACAGGACTTCGGCGTCCGCTGGCATCAGGTTCGCCTAGTTCCATCACCTGCAGCACAGCCTTGGCCACAGCACCGTTTTCGTCGGCAATATACTCAATAGGATTATGGAGTGTAAGAAAATTAATTCCTTCTTCTTTTGCATGCTTAACCTCTTCGAGTCGTGCAGGCATTTCAGCCTCTGAGCGTCGGTAAACGAGGGTCACATCGGCCCCCAATCGTTTGGCAGTGCGGCATGAGTCCATGGCCGTGTTTCCTCCACCCACCACGAGCACATGCTTGCCCAAGTTAATAGGTGTGTCGGTGGATGGATTAGCAGCATCCATGAGGTTTACACGTGTGAGATACTCGTTTGACGACATGATATTGATGCTGTTTTCTCCAGGTATGCCCATGAAATTAGGTAGTCCGGCACCAGAACCCACAAATATTCCCTTGAAGCCGTCAGCCTCAAGTTGCTCCACAGTGATGGTCTTGCCCACTATACAGTCAGTCACGAAATGCACGCCCATCTTCTTGAGGTTGTCTATCTCCACATCCACGATATGGTTGGGCAGACGGAACTCTGGTATACCATATTTGAGCACACCGCCAATCTCATGCAGGGCCTCAAACACATGCACATCATAACCGAACTTGGCCATATCTCCGGCAAAGCTTAGCCCCGAAGGACCAGATCCCACTACAGCAATCTTGATACCATTGGCAGGTGCCAGATCGGGCAATGATATATTGCCGCTCTCGCGCTCATAGTCGGCAGCAAAACGCTCTAGGTATCCTATGGCTACGGCAGGTTCGTTCATCTTTAGATGTATGCATTTGCTCTCGCACTGCTTCTCCTGTGGGCACACACGACCGCACACTGCAGGCAGTGCAGACGTATTCTTGAGCACCTTTGCTGCAGAGAGGAAATAGCCTCGCTCAATATTCTTTATAAATGAAGGAATATTGATATTTACTGGGCAACCCTCCACACATGAGGGGTTGGCACAGTCGAGACATCTTTTTGCTTCTGTCATTGCCAACTTGGCAGTAAGACCTGTATTAACTTCCTCCAAGCGGGTGTGAGAACGGTATTCGGCATCCAGTTCGGGCATCACCACACGCTCTATAGCAGTGCGCTCCTTGGGTTTCATGGATGAGCGCAGAGCCTTGCGCCACTCGGCATTTCTGTCAGTGAGCACCTCAATAGGTTCAACATCACCAATCTCGGCCGAATTTATCTCCTCATGACTATGGTTTTCAACCACTTCCGACTTTTCGTCAGACAATTCATGATGAGCTATATAGTCTTCCATCTCACGCAATTCCTCTTTCTTAAAGGTGCCCATGCGCTTAAACATCTCATCCCAGTCGACAAGTGCTCCGTCGAACTCAGGACCATCAATACATACAAACTTGGTCTTGCCGCCAATGGTCAATCTGCATGCTCCACACATACCCGTTCCGTCCACCATGATGGTGTTGAGCGATACGTCGGTAGGTATACCATATTTCTGTGTGAGCAAGCAGCAGAACTTCATCATGATGGCTGGACCTATAGCAAACACTTTGTCTACCTTTTCCTGCTTGATGAATTTCTCGATACCCACGGTCACCACACCCTTTTCGCCATAACTGCCGTCGTCGGTCATGATAATGGTTTCATCGCTGCTTGACCTAACCTCATCTTCGAGGATAACCAAATCCTTGGAGCGTCCAGCTATTACCGACAACACTCTGTTGCCAGCAGCCTTCAGTGCACGGATGATAGGCAGCATTGGGGCTGCGCCCACACCACCGCCAGCACAAACCACAGTACCAAAATTCTCAATATGTGTGGGATTTCCCAAAGGTCCAACCACATCGGTAACATAGTCACCCTCATTGAGTTCGCACAGACGGGTAGAAGAAAGTCCAACCTTCTGAACAACAAGTGTGATGGTACCCTTGTCAATATCAGCATCTGCTATTGTGAGTGGCATACGCTCGCCCTTATCACCTATTCTTACTATGACGAAATTGCCAGCCTTGCGACTCTTGGCAATGAGAGGTGCCTCTACTTCAAAGAGGAATACCTTTTCAGAAAACTGTTTCTTCTTTACAATTCTATTCATCCTTTTTCATTATTATGGACTGTGAAATCCGGTTTTTCGATTTGGTTGTATTCAGTTTGATAGTTTGTATGTCGTTAGGGTGAGTGATTACTGGAAGTTATTGTCGTCAAGAATGTCGAATCCACAGTAAGGCACCAGGCACTTGGGCACTTTGATACCCTCTGGGGTCTGGTTGTTTTCAATGATGGCAGCCACTATACGGGGCAATGCGAGAGCCGAACCATTGAGTGTGTGGCAGAGTTCAATCTTCTTGTCGTCGGCACGGCGATAGCGGCACTTGAGCCTGTTGGCCTGATAACTCTCGAAATTGGATACTGAAGACACCTCGAGCCATCTCTTCTGTGCTGCGCTGTAGACCTCAAAGTCGTAGCATATAGCAGAAGTGAAACTCATGTCGCCACCGCACAGACGTAGTATACGGTATGGCAATTCGAGTTTCTTTACCAGTCCCTCCACATGATCAAGCATCTCCTTGAGACTCTCGTATGAATGCTGTGGGGTATCAATGCGTACTATCTCCACCTTGTCGAACTGATGCAGGCGGTTAAGTCCTCTCACATCCTTGCCATAAGAGCCAGCTTCTCTGCGGAAGCATGCCGAATAGGCTGTTCGCTTGATGGGCAGATCTTTCTCGTCGAGAATAACATCACGGAAGATATTGGTGACTGGCACCTCGGCAGTAGGAATGAGGTAGAGGTTGTCAAGATTGCAGTGATACATTTGTCCCTCCTTGTCTGGCAACTGACCAGTGCCATAGCCAGAAGCTTCGTTGACCACGTATGGTGGTTGTACCTCGAGATATCCGCTTTTGCGAGCCTCATCGAGGAAGAAAGCCTCGAGAGCTCTCTGTAGGCGTGCCATCTTGCCTACATAGATAGGGAAGCCAGCACCCGTGATCTTGACCCCCATGTCAAAATCAATGAGATTGTATTTCTTGCAGAGATCCCAATGACACAGGGCATCATCGCCCAGTTCGGGCACCACACCGCCAGTGGTAACCACCACATTATCGGCAGCACCCTCTCCCTCGGGCACATCATCATTTGGGATATTGGGTATGGCACAGAGCAGTGTATTGAGCTCCTGTTCGGCCTTGTCCATATCGAGTTGCAACTGCTTGTCGATGGTTTTGAGTTCAGCCACCTTGGCTTTGATAGCCTCAGCCTCCTCCTTCTTGCCCTCTTTCATAAGAGAACCAATCTGAGCAGCCATTTGCTTGGCTTCCTGCTTGGTCTTATCCAGTTGTTTCTGGGCTTCTCTTCTTTGCTTGTCGACAGCCAGCACATTGTCGATAGCAACTTTAGCATCTTTGAAATGTTTCTTTTCAAGTCCGCGTATCACACGTTCTGTTTCCTCTGTAATGAGTTTAAGTGTAAGCATATTGCGTCAATAATTTAAATATTGTTATACTAAGGTGCAAAGTTACTACAAAAATCGGTAATTGAGAAGAAAATGATAAAAAAAATGTAGTTATGCTTAATCCTTTGACCAATATCAGTAAAAATGGTTGGTAGATACCAAACACACAGGCCCTATTCCCACATTTGGAAATGGTTGACAAAGAATGAAGAAATGGTTGACAAAGAATTAGGAAATGATTGACTTTACTTTTGTAAGGCGACCAATAAGACGCAGAAGTCCCAATGCTCAGTTCAGAGCATTGGGACATATCTGTTGTTTGTTTGGAATAAATTATTTTTTGTTTAATTCTTTACGCTTCAGCTTCGGGAATAACAGAAACGAAACTCTTGTTGCGCTTGCCTTTTTTGAAGCAAACAGTACCGTCAACAAGTGCATACAAGGTATCGTCTTTGCCCATACCTACGTTAGCACCAGGATTGTGAACGCTACCGCGCTGGCGAACGATGATATTGCCAGCAATAACCTTCTGACCACCCCAAATCTTAACGCCTAATCTCTGTGAAGCTGACTCACGTCCGTTCTTCGAACTACCAACACCTTTTTTATGTGCCATTTTTCAGTTCCTCCTAAAATTTAAGCGATTACTTGTTTGATTACAATCTGAGTGAATTGCTCGCGATGACCGTTCTTCTTGCGGTAATCCTTGCGTCTCTTCATTTTGAAGACGATAACCTTGTCTCCTTTAACGAGAGGATTCACTACCTCACACACTACCTTGGCACCTTCAACGGTAGGTGCACCAACCTTGATTGCTCCTTCGTTGTCTACGAGGAGAACTTTCTCAAATTCAACAGCCTGGCCTTCTGCTGCATCCTTGATGTGATGCACAAAGAGCTTTTTGCCCTCTTCAGCCTTAAACTGCTGACCGTTAATTTCTACGATTGCGTACATTATTTATATATTAAACGGGTTTTTCCGCAAGGCGGATTGCATCGTGCAACCTCTTGTTTGAGCCTCCACGGACTAAATCGGCTGCAAAATTACTGCTTTTTATCCTAATTATGAAATAATTATCATTCAAATAGTGATGCAGTTAATATTATTTAACTCTGAAGTATGTCTAAATCCTCTCCACTTGCTTCACGCCCTTCACTGTTTGTAGTTTTTTGATTAGTGTTTCGAGTTTTGACGTATCATCGATCATTACCACAAGATTTCCTCTGAAGAGTCCGTCGTGGCTGTCGATGCTTATGCTTCTGAGCACGAGTTTTTGGTCTTTGCTTATGATGCTTGTTAGGTTGTTTACTATACCGATATCATCATTGCCCACCACCCTCAGGGTGATGGAATACTGCGATGCCCCCTTGCCGCTCCATTTAGCCCTTACCACCCTATATCCGAATCGCTTGCGCAGTTCGGGTGCATTTGGACAGTCGCACCTATGTATTTTGATACCTCCATTCACGGTTACAAAGCCAAACACCTCATCACCATAGATAGGATTGCAGCATTTGGCCAGTTGATATTCCACACCCTTGAGGTTGCGATCGATGACGAGCACATCATCATTTTCTGTCTGTTTGTTGTCGGCCTGATATGTATACTCCCCTGCGCTTCTTACGGGAACATCCTGGACGGTAGGATTGTCTCGCATCTGTATCTCGAGATAAGCATCGATGATGGTATTCACCTCCAATTGCCCATCAGCGATATGGCGATAGAAGTCGCTCACCTCCTTATATCCGAGTTTTTTTATCACCCGTGCCAGCGTGCTCTCTTCCAGTTCCACCTTTCGGTTTTTGAATTTCCTCTCTATCATCTCTTTGGCAAACAGTCCCTCTTTGGCTTGCGTTTCCTTGAGTGCGAGTCTGATTTTCGACTTTGCCCTTGATGTAGACACGATATTGAGCCAGTCTTGCTTTGGTTTCTGGTTATTAGAAGTAATAATTTCCACCTGGTCGCCGCTGCGCAATTGTTCTCTGAAGTTGACCATCTTGCCATTGATGCGTGCCCCCGTGCATCTATTTCCCACATTGGAATGTATGTGGTATGCGAAATCGAGTACCGTGGCCCCTTTGGGGAATTTAAACAGGTCGCCCTTTGGAGAAAAGACGAACACTTCATCCTCATAGAGATCCATCTTAAACTGGTCCATCATTTGCAGTCCATCGCTTGTTTCGAGAATACTGCGTATGTTGTTGAGCCATTCGTCGAGACCAGTTTCTCCCTTTATTCCCTTATATCTCCAATGAGCTGCCACTCCTCTCTCTGCCACGGCATCCATGCGTTCGGTACGGATCTGCACCTCTACCCATTTCTGTTCTGGTCCGAGCACGGTTATATGCAGGCTTTCATATCCATTGCTCTTGGGCACCGACAACCAGTCTCTCAGTCTCTTGGGGTTTGGCTGATACATATCGGTAATAATGGAGTAGACCTGCCAGCACTGCTGTTTTTCGAGTTCCAATGGCGAGTCGAGTATTATTCTGATGGCAAAGAGGTCATAGATACCCTCGAATCCGCAGTTTTGTTTTTTCATTTTTTGCCATATAGAATGTATGCTCTTGGTGCGTCCCTTCATGTGGAAATGAAGTCCTGCAGCATCGAGTTTTTCCTTTATCGGTGTGATAAACGATTCAATATACTGGTCCCTTGCTTTTTTTGTTGCGCTTAATTTGTCTTTGATCATGTAATAAGCGTCGTGCTCGAGATACTTCAGTGAGAGGTCTTCGAGTTCGCTTTTGAGTTTATAGAGTCCGAGTTTGTGTGCCAATGGTGCATAGAGGTATGCAGCCTCTTGGCTAACTTCGTGCTTCACGGGATTGTCTGGCATGTCTCTTATCTGTCTCATGAGGTTTACTCGCGATGCTATCATGATGAGTATCACCCTCATATCTTCAGCAAATGAGAGAAGGAGATTGCGGAAGTTCTCGCTCTCCACCACGGGATTTTTGGCATAAAGTTCGGCTATACGCATGAGACCCTTTAGTATTATGGATACCGAGTGTCCATATCCTTTGGTCACCTCATCTAAGGTTAAATCCCCTCCTGCCACCAGAGGATGCAACAGTATGGCCACGACGCCATCTCTCTTAAGCCCTATCTCTTCAACTACAAGTAGTGCGGTCTGAAAAGAGCACAGCACAGGATTGAGCCCAAAGGCATCTCGACTTATTTTATTGTTGCCAATGGCATCGGTGAGCTGACTTCTGAGTGATGCCTCGTCATCTGGCATGAGGGTATCGCCGATTGCCGCCCTCAACCGGCTTAGCAGGCTGAGGGTTTCGTCTTTTTCCTGTTGTGAAAATGCAAATTTCTCATTCATAATCATACAAAAGGGCACTAAATGTTATATTTTTGTTGCAAAGTTACAATTTTTCTCTGATTATTGATTGTTTAATTAAAAAAAACGAGTATATTTGTATCACGATTTTAATATTTATAACCTAAAATAATATATCATTTATGTTGTCACAGCAAGATTTGAAGCAGATTGCCGACAAAGGCATCAGCCAGGAGAAACTGGAAATGCAGTTTAAGGAATTTGAGACTGGTTTTCCTTTTCTCAAGTTAGAAGCAGCAGCAAGCGTGGGCAATGGCATTATCGCTCCCGATGCTAACCAGCGTGCCGATTATGAGAAATCATGGGAGGCATACAAGGCTGAGGGTAGACGCATTGTCAAGTTTGTGCCCGCATCGGGTGCCGCCAGCCGTATGTTTAAGGATATGTTTTCATTCCTTTCGGCCGACTATGATGTGCCCACCACTGATTTTGAGAAGAAATATTTCGACCGCATCCACGACTTTGCTTTCTTCGATGCCCTCAATGCTAAATGTGAGGAGAACGAAGGCAAAGGTATTGACGCCCTGATTTCGGAGGGCAACTATAAGGCTGTGGTTGCCAACATGCTGGAGTCCAAGGGACTCAACTATGGTCAGTTGCCCAAGGGTCTTCTGCTCTTCCATAACTATGCCGACGGTGCGCGCACTCCTATGGAAGAGCACTTGGTGGAGGGTGCCCTCTATGGTGCCAGCAATGGTGTGTCAAATGTGCATTTCACCGTTAGCCATGAGCATCTCGACCTCTTCAAAGCCATGGTTTCTGACAAAGCCGACAAGTATGCCTCTACTTATGACATACGCTATGACATCTCGTTCTCGGAGCAGAAGCCGAGCACCGATACCGTGGCTGTAAACCCCGACAACACACCTTTCCGCAATGCTGATGGCAGTCTGCTCTTCCGTCCTGGTGGTCATGGAGCCCTCATCGAGAATCTCAATGAGATAGATGCCGATGTGGTGTTCATCAAGAATATTGATAATGTGGTGCCCGACCGTCTGAAGGATGAGACAGTAGAGTATAAGCAGGTATTGGCAGGTATTCTCGTGCAGTTGCAGGCCAAGGCTTTTGAATATCTGCGCAAACTCGACTCGGGATGCTATAATCATGACGACATAGAAGAGATTATCCGCTTTGTACAGCAGAAACTGTGCTGCCGCAAGGCTGACATCAAGGAATTGGAGGATGCCGACCTTGTTATATATCTGCGCCACAAGCTCAACCGCCCTATGAGGGTGTGCGGAGTGGTAAAGAATGTGGGCGAGCCTGGTGGTGGTCCATTCCTCACCTACAATGCCGATGGTACCGTGAGCCTGCAGATCTTGGAGAGCAGCCAGATAGACAAGTCAAACAAACAGTATATGGACATGTTTACTCAAGGCACCCATTTCAACCCCGTAGACCTGGTTTGCGCCATCAAGGATTACGAGGGCAACGCCTTCAATCTTCCTGACTTTGTAGACAAGTCAACAGGCTTTATCTCTAGTAAGAGTAAGAACGGCAAAGAGCTCAAGGCTCTCGAATTGCCAGGCTTGTGGAATGGCGCCATGAGCGATTGGAGCACAGTATTCGTAGAAGTGCCACTGGGCACCTTCAACCCCGTGAAGACCGTCAACGACCTGCTCAGAGATCAGCACCAGTAATATTATAATGATTATCATTAAAGCAATCAGGTCACTGCCGCGGCATCATTCCGCTTCAGTGACCTGATATATGTTTGTTGCAATCCCCCTATTGTCTAGCAAGATACCTATCGAGCACCTCTACGCCTTTTTTTGTGCACACACCGCGAAAGGAAACAAAGATGAGATTGAAAAACAATCCATCCATACCATATTTATTATATAGGTCGCCCTCGATGATAGTGCGGCGTATGGAATCATGCACCATGAGCACAAGTTCATAGTTTACATCTTCACGGAAGAAACCCTCGCCTATTCCCCTTTGGATAAAGAGCATAAACTGCTCATGGTCGTGCACGCGCTTTTTTTCAATAAAATCAATAACCTGTGGATAACGGGAAATCTCAGAAAAGAAACATGGACTCATACGTCTAAACTCATCCACCGACATGCGATAGGTTTCCAGCAATATGTCCATCACATTAGAGCATTTACTCAAATGTTCTATCATCTCCTTGTCGCGATGCTCCTTGTTCATTTTCAGACATTCAAACAGCAGAATCTCCTTGTTGTCATAGAGTTCATAAAGCGTGCGCTTGGATATAGACAGCGACTTGGCAATATCATCCATCTTGACAGCCCTAATACCATTGGCAAAAAAGAGTTGGAGGGCTTTGTCGAGTATCTTACCCTTCAATGCTGCCCTATATTCTGATATGTGTCCCATTCTCCGAGTAATTTTATAATTAAGTATCTTATGCGATATAAACAATATGTGTAATAATCTTTGCAAAAATACAACAAATTATTAAGAAAAAGGTATTGTTTATTTGAAAAAAATACAATATGGCTCTTTTTTTATTAATAATGACTACAAAAGAAGAAAAAAAAAGATTGGTTTATGAAATTTATTGCTAACTTTGCGCATGATTTTAAAAACAGACGTAACAGAAAAGTGATTGACCAATAGAAAACAAATACAACATAAACAACTATGGCAAAAATTACCAAAGAAGATGCTCTCCTGTACCATGAGAATGGGAGACCAGGCAAGATTGAAGTAAAACCAACCAAGGCATACCGCACACAAACAGACCTCAGTCTGGCATACTCACCAGGTGTTGCGTTTCCATGCCTCGAGATTCAGGCTAACCCCAACGATGCATACAGATATACAGACAAGGGAAATCTTGTGGCCGTAATCAGTAATGGAACTGCCGTGCTCGGACTCGGAGATATAGGTGCTCTGAGCGGCAAACCCGTGATGGAAGGCAAGGGATTGCTTTTTAAGATCTATGGTGGCATAGACGTGTTTGATATTGAAGTGGCAGAGAAAGACCCAGAGAAATTCTGTGAGGCAGTAGAAAAGATTGCACCCACATTCGGTGGTATAAACCTCGAGGATATCAAGGCTCCCGAATGCTTCTATATCGAAGAGCGACTCAAGAAAAGCCTCGACATACCCGTGATGCACGACGACCAGCACGGCACAGCCATAATATCGTCGGCAGGTCTCATCAACGCCCTTGAGGTGAACGGCAAGA
>JALFPC010000111.1 GCA_022782305.1 Prevotella sp.
AGGTGCATCAGTATGCTGGTTCTTTACGGGCTGCGGTTTCACTTGCCGCCTTGGCTTCTCTTCTTGAGGTACACGCTGAGTTGGCTTCTCTTCTTGAGGCACACGCTCATGTTTCTTCTCGTCGGGAGCCACGGGATTAGACAGCGTATCGGGTTCTGTAGGTTTTACCCTTTGTCTCTCCTCGTGCTCAACATTTCTTTCTTCTTCATCCGCAGGTTTGAAAGGCACTGTAAACGACTTGTCGAACTTTTTCCTATATTCAACAAAAGCCTCATATATACCTTTTCCTATCTTTTCGATATTATCCTGCGATGCGAGGAAGGCCTCTTCTGATGGCGTTGTGATGAACCCCAGTTCTATGAGGCAACTTGGCATGGATGTTTCTCTTAGTACGAGGAACCCAGCCTGCTTAACCCCCTTGTTGGGTCTGCCAGCCTGTGCACATACCTTGCGCTGCACAAACTTTGCCAGTTCGACACTATTGGCCATATTTTTGTCTTGCATAAATTCAAAGAGTATATAACTCTCTGAAGAGTTAGGGTCGAACCCCTCATAATGCTGTTTGTAATCCTTTTCGATAAGTATCACGCTATTTTCCCTTTTGGCCACATCGAGATTATCTCCAGCCCTGTGCATGCCGAGGGTATAGGTTTCCAGTCCTCTGGCCTGTCTGCCTCTTGGCAGCGCATTGGTATGTATTGAGACGAAGAGGTCTGCCTTGTTTCTGTTTGCTATGTTTGCCCTTTCGTGCAACGTAACAAACACATCCTTTTTGCGGGTGTATATCACTTTCACATCGGGGCAGTTTTGCTCTACATACCTACCGAAAGCGAGAGCCACATTGAGGTTAATATTCTTTTCTTTTGAATATGAGCCGAGAGCCCCAGAGTCATGCCCCCCATGTCCCGCATCGATAACCAATGTGAACTTCCGCGTGTTCTGCTGTGCCAGTGCCACCATTGCCACCATGCACATCATAATCAGCAATATCTTTCTCATCGTTGTCTTTTATCCCGCAAAGGTAATTATTATTTATGAAAAAACCGACAATACGGCTATAGTTTTATTATTTATTAAGAGCATTCTTGTGTAATATCAAGGCAATAAGCCGTATATCACCCCAGATATATACTAATTTCAAAAAAGTAGGGCTAATTCCTTGTGACATGCAGCACCACTCCTGCCCCCATGCTGTCTATGCCCATTGGTGGGTTATCCTTTGTGATTGAGATATATACGTATTGTGCCATGGGCAACTCGTTTAGTATGGCTTTGGCTGTTCTGCCCGCCACATGTTCGAGCAGTTGTGAAGGTATGGCCATCTCTCGTGCTATGATATCAGCCACTTGAGCATAGTTGATGGCATGTGTGATATTATCGCTATCTATGGCCTGTGTCATATCATATCCTACCTTGACATCAACTGTGAAGTCCGCCCCCACAACCCTTTCTTGCGGCATTACGCCGTGATAGGCATGGAAGCGGACTCCATTAATAAAGATATAACTATCTGTAGTCATTCTCTATTCTTATTACAATTTTTTATATTAGTCATTATGATTATTCGTTCTCATGCATATTATCCGCATCTTGAAGCACCGCAGTTTTTGCATATCAGGCATCCCTCCTGGTATACGAGAGTTTCTTGTCCGCAGTTGGGGCATTTCTGTCCCTTTGCCTCTGTGCCGTCGATGATATATTTCTTGAGCGCCCTTTCAACACCGTTTTTCCATGTGTTGATGCTCTCGCTCTTTAGTTGCAGAGAACCTACGAGTTTGATTACGTGCTCAATAGGCATGCGGTATCTTAGCACACCACTGATGAGTTTGGCATAGTTCCAATATTCGGGATTGAATTTCTCGCTCAGTCCCTCCACAGTGGTCTTGTATCCGCGTTTGTTCTCAAACTGGAAGTCATAGCGTTTCTTGCCGTCTTCATCGGTAGACTTAATAATCTTGCCCTTTACCACTGTCTTGGGTAATACGATACCCTCTTCATCGTCCTGAAGACCAGTGAATATCTCGTATGGATAGCCATCGAGCAGACCAACAAATGCCACCCATTTCTCCTTGTTGTTTTGGAATCTTACCACATCGCAATCGAGCACCTGCGGTCTCACCTCGGTCACCTCGGGATGCTTGCATGGCACTGGAGCATTTGTATTTTCTTTCTTGTCTTTCTTTGAAACGGCTATCATGACACCCGAACGGCTACCGTCGCGATATATGGTGCAGCCTTTGCATCCTGAGCGCCATGCCTCCACATAGAGTTTGTTTACGAGGGCCTCATCCACATCTGATGGCAGATTGACAGTTACGCTGATTGAGTGGTCTACCCATTTCTGTATGGCACCCTGCATCTTTACCTTCATGAGCCAGTCAACATCGTTGGCAGTGGCTTTGTAGTATGGCGACTTGGCCACAAGTTGCTCTATCTCATCTTGGGAATATTTCTTTGTGGCGTCTATACCGTTTGTCTCCATCCATGTAAGGAATTTCTTGTGGTATACGATGTACTCCTCAAAAGAGTCGCCCACCTCATCGGTATAGTCAACATGCACGTCGGTATCGTTTGGGTTAACCTTGCGACGACGTGTATATACAGGCATAAATACGGGTTCAATGCCGCTTGTGGTCTGTGTCATGAGACTTGTAGTGCCAGTTGGTGCGATGGTGAGGCAGGCAATGTTTCTGCGGCCGTATTTAACCATATCATCATAGAGTGCGGCATCAGCATCCTTGAGTCTGTTGATGAATGGGTTGGCAGCCTCGCGCTGTGCGTCAAACACCTCAAAGGCGCCTCTCTCCTTGGCCATTTCCACAGAAGAGCGGTATGCGGTGAGGGCGAGTGTCTTGTGCACCTCTACAGAGAAATTGGTGGCCTCTTCGGTTCCGTATCTCAGTCCCATGGCAGCCAGCATGTCACCTTCTGCGGTGATGCCCACTCCAGTACGTCTGCCCATGCCGCTCTTGCGCTTTATCTTCTCCCAGAGATGATATTCTGCACCTTTCACCTCGTTGCTCTGTGGGTCGTCACCAATCTTTGTCATGATCTGATCTATCTTCTCGAGTTCCAGGTCAACGATGTCGTCCATGATGCGCTGTGCTGCAAACACATGCTTCTTAAACAATTCGAAATCGAAATAAGCCTCTGGTGTGAATGGGTTCACCACATACGAATAGAGGTTTATTGACAGTAGTCGACATGAGTCGTATGGGCAGAGAGGAATCTCTCCGCATGGGTTGGTGGAAACGGTGCGGAATCCGAGATCGGCATAGCAATCTGGAATACTCTCTCTGAGTATGGTATCCCAGAAGAGCACGCCTGGCTCTGCACTCTTCCATGCATTGTGTACGATCTTCTCCCACAATGCCTTGGCATCTATCTCTTTGGAGTATTGTGGGTTGTCGCTGTCTATCGGGAAGGTCTGCATATATGGTTTGCCTTCTGTGGCAGCGCGCATAAAGGCATCGTCAATCTTTACCGACACGTTGGCTCCCGTCACCTTTCCTTCGGTCATCTTGGCATCTATGAATGCTTCGCTGTCAGGATGCTTGATGCTTACAGAGAGCATGAGGGCACCGCGGCGTCCGTCTTGTGCCACCTCACGAGTTGAATTGCTGTAGCGCTCCATGAAGGGCACCAGTCCAGTAGAGGTGAGCGCTGAGTTGTTTACCGGAGAACCCTTTGGACGGATATGCGAGAGGTCGTGACCAACGCCACCCCTTCGCTTCATGAGTTGCACCTGCTCCTCGTCTATTCTCATGATGGCTCCATAAGAGTCGGCATCACCATCGAGTCCGATCACAAAACAGTTGCTCAGCGATGCTATCTGATAGTTGTTACCAATGCCTGTCATGGGGCTACCGGCAGGTATGATATATCTGAAATGGTCGAGCAGGTCGAAAACCTGCTGGGGTGTCATTGGGTTGTTATACTTGTTTTCTATGCGTGCCACCTCGTTGGCAATACGCCAATGCATGTCAGAAGGCGACTTCTCATAGATATTGCCGAAACTGTCCTTCATGGCATACTTGTTTACCCATACTCTCGCTGCCAGTTCATCACCAGCAAAATATTTTAGGCTTTCAGCGTATGCCTCGTCAAAACTGAAAATCTTATTAGTTTCCATAAAAATATGAATGATTAGTATCTCTTATGAATTTGTAGTAAAGTGGCGCAAAGGTAGCAACTTTTTTTCATTCCATGAAATAAAAGAAAAGAAAAATGGGAAATAATCATAAAAAAAATATTAGGAAAGTTTTCCGTTTTGAACAACTTTCCTAATAGTATGCTTTAAGCAATTTACATAAGTGATTGTATGTCACCGCATTTTTATTTCCCTATTTTGACACCTTGCTTCTTTTTGTTCCGTTTGTGTTTTCTGTTTCGACAATGTATACTCCTTTCGGCAGAGAGTCAAGTATTCGGATTGCATCATTTGTATTGGTCTGACCAGTCAGCCTGACCACCACCCTGCCCTGCATGTCATAGACTGTAACCATATCTATGATGCTACGATCATACACCTTATTTATATATGTAGGATCTGTACCGTCAAGCAGGCATTGGTTGGCATTTAGCACCTTGCAGTCGAGTTTGTCATTGGGATTAAAATTGGTTACAAATGCCACCACCCTCATCCTTTTCTCCTGCCATTCATCGGGTATTACGAAAGAGAAATGGCTATTGTATCCATTTGCTACGTCTATGGGTTGGCCCCATGCTGTGGTGAGGCACTTGCGCGCCGCATGCCTGTGGATAAAGGTGCCACTCACTCCTGCCTGTGTATCTGAGGCTATGCTGTCTTCGGTCAGAAACACGTTGAGTCTTATGCTGTCGCCACTTACAGGCATGAGTTGCTCTCCGCTCACGTCTATGGTTACCATACGGTTGCTGTTGTCATAACTGGCGCTGAGGTTTATCGACACAAAGGCTGGGGCAGTTGTCTGCACCTGATGGAGTGCTGTAAGTGTGGGTGTGTCGAAAGAAATCAGCGGCACGGTGTCTTGAAATACCGTGGGATAATTGTCGAAATGGCTTGTGCGGTCAAACATCACCGCAGGCGCATGGATATTGACTGGTCGATAGAACCATTCGTATGCTATGCTCTCGTCTATGGTGAGTTTGTCGGTATAAAAGCCTGAGTGGTGCGATAGTTGCACGGCATCTGTCTTGTCGGCCATGAATTGCGAGAGCAGTTCATCGAACGCAGCACATTGTGTGCATCGCTCTGTAGAGAAGAGTTCCACCAGCACTTTCCTCTTGGTATAGTCATTGTATGCCAGCATGTTTGACTGTCGTGAACGATTATCATATCCTTTTTTGTCGGCGGTGCCATTCACTGCCGTTATCTCCATCTGCCATTGTTGGTTGCCCTCGGCAGAGAAGGTTGGCCCTGCCAACTGGATAGTTTTGCGGGTTCTATTGTCCATATCCAGTCCAGCAATAGTTTCTTTTTGACTGTGGTCATCTCCCACATGATATGTTACCTCAATATCAGAGATCTTGTCTATGCCGAGGTTGTAGATATCCATACTGCATGACACTGGTTCTCCTGTTTTGGCGTAGAGGGGCATCACGGCATGCCCTACCGCTACATCATTCTTTGGTAATGCATCGCCCTCAAGCCACACCTTGATGCCTGCACTATAGGGATTGCCATATCTCTGCCATCCCGATGGTCCTTTCTTTAGCCATTCTTCGCCCTGAATGAATGTGTTACAATAGTTTAGGTATCTCACCCCCGATATTTCATATCCTATATATATGGTGTCGGTAGAGAGGGTGTATGGGGTACTGAGTTCCACCTTGTTCCAACCATTTTTGGCAGGTGTGTATGTCTGTCTGTAGTCGGGTTCTGCGTTTAGGTTTCGTGAAATAATGATAGCTGCAGAGTTGGAACCTGCATTGGCACTGTTTATCTCCAAGTGTGTGATGCGTGCTCCCTGGTATGACTCTACCGTCTCTTTGGGCCAGCATACGCATGAGCCTACTATAGAATCTCGCGACACCTGCTGATAGGTGACCACTGCATTCTGACCATTTGCCACCATGAGAGTAGGCAGTTCGTCGGTGCCCCTACTCTGCTGTGGGCATGCCGCTATCATTGCGGCAATCATGATAATAGCATGTAGATGTTTTTTCATATATTATCCTTTTTGTTTCGATTATTTCTATTGATAGTAATGATCCTAATAATGAAATCACTCTGTTGCTGACATTATTCCTGTTTATGTTATACTTATTCTCTTTTCACCTTTCCCTTTATGTTCTTCCATGACAAGACAGTGCTCAAGAGGGCCAAGGCAATGCCTGCCGCACAGTATACCCATCCGTCTAAGCATAGTGTGGATACCAAGGATGCTACTCCTATGGTCACCTGTATAGCTATATACCATTTGAGATGATAGGCAAGCGAAAACTCATACCTCACCTTCATTGCAAACCATAGCATGAAAAAGTCGGCTACCGACACCAGGGCTATGGCTATGCCCGTGCCCGTGAGGCCATAGATATCAAAGCAAAACATCACGGCCACTACTATGGCCACGGCATAGAGGGCTTCCATGAGGAGATAAAGCAGCGAGTCGCCATGTGCCAGTGGTAGGTATGCTATGGGCAGTTTCACTGCTCTCATATACATGGCAATAACCATAATATGCATCATATCGAGCACTGAGAGGAACTTACCGCTATAGAGTAGTGGCAGGCCTATGGGCAAGAGGAAAGTGAACACCACGAGCAGTGGCGATATGATCATCAGCGACACCTCTACCTGTCTGTTTACAGTGATGTTCATACTCGACTGCTGTTTGCAACATGCTGAGAGTCTGGGAAAATAGTCGGTCTCCATGGCCGAGAAGATCATACCTGCGTATGTCATGGTCATCATAAATCCCGCATTATAAAGTCCCACTGTGGCTATGGTACTGTTGGCGCTGAGGTATGACCGGATTATAAAGTCAGCGGCACTGCCGCATACCGCTGCCAATACAAATACGATGCCCAGTTTAACCATGGGCACGCCCTCTGCTAATAGGTCCATGGAAGGCATGGAATAAGGGTATGTGGATGTGGACTTCAGCACGGTTACAATCATCTGGAGCAGCGACATGACCACCAGCAAGGGCACGATGCCATCCATGCCCATGAGTGCATACACGGGAAGTGTGAGCACCAATGCCACTATCACATTGGTTATGGTTATGGATGCGAGTTTCTTGAGTTGCCGTGTGGCTTTGAGCACTGCCAACTCTCCTCCCGTGATGGCCATACATGCCACTATGGGCGAGAGCAGGATGAAAGCCAAGGTTTTGTCGCCATTGTCGAAGACCACCTCGCTGAGTAGCGGACTAAGCGCCATGCATACCACCATGCCAAGAATGGCCGTCACCAATGCCCAGGTGCGCACTATGCACATCCAACGGTTTATCTCCCCGCTATCGCCATGCTCGTATGCCGCCGAGAGGTTTCTAACACCACTCGTGGCCACACCCAAACTCGTGGAGTCTGCTACCATGCGCATGGCTGAGTTATAGATGCTTACCAAGCCCATACCCGAAGGACCGAGCATCACAGCAACAAACTTGTTGCGGATGATTTCCACAACAATGCTCAACACCTGCACACCGCCAAACATGCCCGTGTACTTGAGGATATGCTTATAGCTGCTGTTTCTTGATTTGTCGTCCATTCATATTAATAACGCAACAGTTGCGTTATTATTGTATACCACACGACAATAAAGGAGAATAGGCTTCCTCTATCAGCGATTATTCATTACCCCCCCATAATTTTGGCAACCGAACCAAACAGAGAATCTACTGCCCTTTCCCACAGCCGATTTGACTTTGATCTTGCCTCCAAGACGGATTACTATGGCCTTGCAGATTGACAGGCCAAGACCGGTGCCCTGCTTAAACTCGTTTTTCTTGTAGAATCGGCTGAACACCATCTTGCTTTCTTCTTCTGTCATGCCAATGCCAGTGTCTTCCACAAAGAGTTCTACCATGTTGCCTTCTGCCAATGTCCAGCCCAAGGTGATGGAACCCTCTGGTGTAAACTTGCAAGCGTTGGTAAGGAAATTGGAGAGCACCTGCGAGAGTCGGCTCTCGTCCACTTTTATCAGCACATCCTCTGAAGCCTTGCTCAGACGCAATTCCAGATGCTTAGGCACCTGCACCAAGAAGGTGTTGTAGAGTCGTTCTATGATATCCTTTACAGACCATAATTTCATTACAAACTGTATCTCTCCCGACTCCACTCTCGACAGGTCGAGAATGTCATTGATGAGTTTGAGCAGCAGGTCGTTGTTGGTATTGATGGTTTCGGCAAACATCTGCTTATCTTCGGCAGATAGTTCATCACCCTGCATCAGCATGAGGTTTGAGAATCCCACTATGGCATTTAGTGGTGTGCGTATCTCATGGCTCATGTTGGCCAAAAACGACTCCTTGAGTGTAGCCTCTTCAGCCAATTTACGAGCCTTCTGCAACTCATCCTCTCGGCGTATGAAATCGTCTACATTCATAAGCATGCCGTATGAACGTATGAAACAACCAGCCGAGTCTACCACTCCCTTGGCCTTTAGTCTATACCATTTGTATGACCCATTGCCACCAAAGTCAGCAAGTATATCTGCCTGATAGGCTTCTCCCTTACTCACCGCTTCATGGCCTTTATCGTAAACCTCGCGACTGTCAGGATCAAGCATTCGTCTGAAATCGCTCGCATCTATGTTATGGGGCTCATAGCCGTTGTTTCGCCAGAAAGCATCGCTGATGGTTATGGCGCTTCCCTCGCGCTCCATGGCGTATACCTCACTGTTTTCCACCGCCATGTTATACATGATATTCTCTTTCTCCACTCGGCGCAAGGCTTTCTTCTTCTGATTGCGCTCCTTGATAAAGAGGCGGAGTAGCACAACAAACGAGCCAATGATCAGCAGCACCACGATGTATGTTAAGGCTGTATAGAGTGTGGCATGCTTCTCCTGCCATGTCAGATTAAAGACGGTATAGCCTTGGGGCAGGTTATTGATGGTAAATCCACAGCGCTTGGCCACACGCCAGTCCACACAAAATTGCTTTGGCGATATGGTCTTGCCGAATTCCTCGGGCTTGGCTCCATTAAGAATCTTCACCAAGCGGTGTGTCATATCATGGGCTATGCTCCTAAGCGTGGCAAAATAACCTCCAACAAAATTCCCTCCTGGCCTGCCAAACTCATTGCCTATGGCAGTTATCATAGGTTTATGGGCATTCATCCTTATCATTGCCAGCCCCTCTGCATCATATTTCAACTGCATGTAGGTCATATTGCTGAAGCTGCGCATCACAAACATGAAATTGTTTACTCCCAGAGTGTCTGACTTCTCTTTATTGGCGGTATTAGAACTCATATCGCGGAGCGAGAAGGGGGTTATGGAATAGGTGCCCACAGGCAGATGGCATATTTCATACAGTGTGTGTGTCCAATCGAGATTGTTGAGTATATCCTTATGCCCATCTATCTGCTTATACACCTGCCTGTATGTACATTTGTCTAAATAGGTGCGGTCAAGCATGGTATAGATAGCATAATTGCCTGTGAGGGTATAACTGGCTTCCATGTTTTTGACCACATCCGTAGAGTCATGAAAACCCGTCATGTTCTTATTGCGCTTGAGGATATTCATATTAGGATAAAGCACGGCACCATACACCACAGGCACTTTCTTAACCACATCATTACCAGCAAGCATGACCGAATAGGTAGCTTGGTCGCCCACAATCATGATGGCATCCAACTTTCGCCCCACAGAAGCTTCGTCCACCAGTCGGCGGGCTTCTATGAGTTCCTGGTCGTGGCCCCATTTCTCGCAGTTAAGATAGGAATAAGTAACGTTTACATCGAGATGATCATGCTTGAATACCTCTTCTATCTCATCCCTCATCTCCTCATAACTATATTGGAGCGGATCATGTGAGAAGAAGACTGCCACATTATATTCAGGTGTTCTATTGCATGACAATATCCATGATACGGCAATCAATACGATTACCGAAAGTGCAACTATGGCACTTATGTATCCCTTTACTTTTATCTTCATTCAGTGCAATTACAAAAATAACCAACAATTAACAATAAACCATTGATTATGCAAAAATAACTAAAATTGCTTGAACAACAATAAATTACGTTAATCATTTAATTATCATTAACTAAAATCGGAGTTTTAATAGTATATTTGCACTTGAATATTAATATGCACCGATATATTGAACAACATTGAATCAAGATAGTTATGAACAACATTGAAACAAGGCGAACAATCCGCAAATATAGTAGCAAGGATGTAAGCGAAGAGTTGCTTCACACCCTATTGGCCAAGGCCATGCGCACCCAAACAATGGGCAATCTTCAGTTGTATAGCGTGGTCATCACCCGTGATGCCGATGCCAAGGCCAAATTGGCACCAGCGCATTTCAATCAGCCCATGGTGACTCAGGCTCCTGTGGTGCTCACCATCTGCGCCGACTTCCGCCGTACCACACGTTGGTGCGAAGAGCGCAATGCCACACCAGGATATGATAACCTGCTGTCGTTTATAAATGCCGCCACCGACGCACTGCTCTTTACGCAGACATTCTCATGCTTAGCTGAAGAGGAGGGATTGGGACTCTGTTTCCTCGGCACCACCGTTTACATGCCGCAACTGATAATCGACACACTGCAACTACCAAAACTCGTAATGCCTGTGGCAACGCTAACTATTGGGTGGCCTGACGAGTGCCCTGCCCTCACCGATCGTCTGCCACTGGAGGCCATCATCCACAATGAGCATTATCAAGACTACAGCAGCGCAGACATTGATCGTCTGTATGCTGAGAAGGAGGCACTCGAGGAGAATCGACATTTCGTGGAGATCAACAACAAGGAAACCCTTGCACAGGTATTCACAGATCTTAGATATACTAAGAAAGACAATGAGGCCATGTCGGCAGGACTCATGGAAGCCCTTCGACATCAGGGCTTCATATAGAAGGATGCTTTTTAGGCAAAGGTGATACCAAAATGATTTAGGGTGTGTCAAAACTATTTTGACACACCCTAAATCGTTTATAACTAACCTGATTAATAGTTATATCTAATCAAGTAATTATTTCATTACTATTGGTTTATACTTTGGCACAAGAGTCTTCATCACTGTCCAGCCAATGAGGTATGCCACGGCACAAACACAGAAGATAATCATATATCCTGCTGGCTTACCCTCAAATCCGAGGAACTGGAAGGCTGCACCCTGATGCTCGGCATAAGTGAAGAGCGTGCCCGAACCCTTGTTGATGAGGAACGAACCGACACCTCCTGCCATAGAACCAATGCCCGTGATGGTGGCAATAGCTGATTTGGGGAACATGTCACCTACCGTTGAGAAGATATTGGCCGACCATGCTTGGTGTGCCGCTCCCGTAATGCCGATGATTATGCATGGCCACCATGCACTGTAGGCTCCCAATGGCTGGGCAAACAGGGCAAGGATTGGGAAGAAGGCAAAGATAAGCATGGCACGCATACGACCCTGATAAGGGTTCATGTTGCGCTTCTCTACAAAGAGTTTGGGCAGATAACCACCAAACATCGATAGCACCGTCACTATGGCATAAAGAGTGAAGATAAGAGCTATGCCCATGCCTGAGTCTGACTTATATCCAAACTGATCAGAGAAATAAGCTGGTGCCCAAAAGAGGAAGAACCACCAAACACCATCGGTCATGAACTTACCAAAGATGAATGCCCATGTCTGGCGATGGCTAAATGCCTCCATATATCCCATCTGACGCTCATCGTCAGCGGCAGGAGTAGCCTCTTTGGCCTCTGTCTCGTCGTCCTGGTTAACATAGTTAAGTTCTGCCTCATTTACGAATTTGCTGTCTTGGGGTTTGTCATACACGAAGATCCAGATGCCAGCCCAAATGAATCCAAGGGCACCGATAATCACGAATGCCATCTCCCAACCCATGGCGCGTGCCAACAATGGAATGGAGGCAGGAGCGGCCAGGGCACCTACGGATGCACCCGAATTGAATATTGAAGTGGCGAAAGCACGGTCTTTCTTTGGGAAATATTCGGCTGTCACCTTGATTGCAGCGGGGAAGTTGCCAGCCTCACCGAGTGCCAGCACGCAACGGCATACAAGGAATGCCCACATGCTCACTGTGGCTATGGTCACTGCCACATCGCCCGTGGCCTGTATGAGATCAGCCTTGCATTCGAAGCCATGGCCCAACCATCCTTCGGTAAACATTCCGCAGAAGGCATGGAGCACAGCACCCAGCGACCATACCACGATGGCCCAGAGGTATCCTTTCTTGGTACCCATCCAGTCTACGAACTTGCCGGCAAAGAGGTTTGCAACGGCATAGAAGATTGAGAACACGGCAGTGATATTGCCATAGATTTCGTCGTCCCAGTGGAACTCAGGCGCAATAAAGTCCTTCCATGTCAACGAGAGAACCTGTCGGTCCATATAGTTGACAGTGGTGGCAAAAAAGAGCATTGCGCACATCACCCAACGCCAGTTGGTCATTTTTGTTTTCTGTAATGATGTCATGTTATTTTAGATTGTTGTTTTGTTTTTAACTCGCTTGCGAATTTGTTTTTAGCATATTAGTGGTGGCAAAGTTACAATATTTTTTTCAAATAGTGATAATGTTTTCATAAATAAAAGCAGCGAAAAGTGTATTTTTTTTCTTTTCGCTGCTTTTATTGGTACCAAACAATAGAATGGAATGATTATCACCTCTTTAATTGTGATATTGGCCGTTATTTGAGTTTCTATTGGAAATAGACCCTCTTGACCCTGCCGCTGATACCCGTGAGCACCTCATAGGGTATGGTATCGAGGATGTCAGACAATACCGTCACGGGCAGGTTCTTGCCGAATATCTCCACCTGGTCGCCCTCGTGACAAGGGATATCGGTCACGTCTATCATGGCCACATCCATGCAGATGTTGCCCACGTATGGGGCTTTCTGTCCGTTTACAAGGCAATAGGCGGCGCCGCGTCCGAGATGTCTGTTGAGGCCGTCGGCATAGCCTATAGGTATGGCTGCTATGATACTATCGCGATGCAGCACTCCCTTGCGGCTGTATCCCACTGTCTCATTGGCGGGCACATGACGGAGCTGCAGTATGGTGGTCTTCAGCGTGCTCACGGTGTTGAGGATATGGTTGTCTCTACTGTCTATGCCATACAACCCCAGTCCCAGCCGGCACATATCCAACTGTCTTTCGGGAAAGTGCTCAATGCCAGCACTATTGCATATATGCCTGAGTATCTTATGGTCATAGGCTGACTGCAACCGCTCGGAGGCGGCCATGAACAGTTCGTACTGATGGGCAGAGAAGGCATCGAAATCATCGCTGTCGCTACCCACGAAATGGCTGAACACCGAGCGCGGTATGATGGCAGTCTGTCGCTTAAGCCGTGCTATCACTTCATCCATGTCGTCCACGGGATTGAAGCCCAGACGGTGCATGCCCGTGTCTAATTTGACATGCACGGGAAAGCCCGTGATGCCTTCCTTCTCAGCTGCCTTTATGAGGGCATCCATAAGGCGGAAACAGTACACCTCGGGTTCCAGGTCATAGTCAAAAAGGGTTTTGAAGGATGTCATCTCGGGGTTCATCACTATGATATTGGATGTGATGCCTGCCTTGCGCAGTATGACGCCTTCGTCGGCCACGGCTACGGCCAGATAGTCCACACAATGGTCTTGCAGGGTCTTGGCCACCTCCACTGCTCCTGCTCCGTAGGCATCGGCTTTCACCATGCACACAATCTTGGTGTCGGCATGCAGGAAGGAGCGATAATGGTTGAGGTTGTCAACCACTGCGTTGAGGTCTACTTCAAGGATGGTTTCATGCACTTTCTTCTCCAACTGCTCGGTAAGGCGGTCGAAGCCGAACACACGGGAGCCTTTCACCAGTATCACCTCGTCGTGCAATGTGGCAAAAGCCTGACTCTGCACAAACTGCTCCACGGTGTCGAAGAAATATTTTTCGTCAACATCTATTGTGTCGCGTTGCTCTGATATGGCAGCACCTATACCTATAAACTTGGTTATGCCCCGCTTCACCATGAGTGCCGACACCTCAGAATAGAGTTGCTGTGGAGTGACGCCACTTTGGAATATGTCGCTGAGTATCACCGTTCGCCTGCCCTGCATGCTGTCGGGGCGGCGGTTCATGAAATCGAGGGCTATATCTATGGAGTTTACATCCGAGTTGTATGTATCATTAATTATTGTGCATCCCCTCTGTCCCTCTTTCACTTCCAGTCGCATGGCCACGGGATCGAGGGTGCTCATGCGCTCATTAAGAGCTTCGGGGGTAATGCCAAGATGCAGTGCCACGCAAGCACAAGCATAAGAACATGCCAGCGATGCCTCATCGATAAAAGGCAGATGATAGACACCTTGGTTGCCATGGAATGAATAGGTCACTACTGTCATGGCTGAACCGTGGGCATCTGTGGTTATCTCTGTGGAAGTGATGAGCATGGCAGCCCTGGGGTTGTCTTTGCTCCATGCCACCTTCTGACCATGATAGTTGAGTTGGCGCACGCATCGGCTCATCACGTCATCATCGGCATCATACACTATCACCTGTGTATCGTGGAAGAGGCCCATCTTCTCGCGGCATTTCTCCTCCATGCTGCGGAAATGCTCTTGGTGGGCATCGCCAAGCGAGGTAATCACTCCTATAGTGGGCTGGATGATATCCCTCAGGGCAGCCATCTCGCCGGGCTCACTGATGCCAGCCTCAAACACGCCCACTTGGCTGTGCTCGTTGAGTAGCCATACCGACAGGGGCACGCCAATCTGCGAATTGTAACTACGGGGCGAGCGTGTCACCACCATCTGGGGCGAGAGCAGCTGATAGAGCCACTCCTTAACCATGGTCTTGCCATTGCTGCCTGTGATGCCCACCACGGGTATGTCGAATTCTTCACGATGGCGTTCGGCCAAGCGCTGCAGGGCTTCCAGTGTGCCTGCCACCTTAAGGAAGTTGGCATCACCATAGTCTCCTATGCTCGCAGGCAGGGTGTCAACAACGAAATTGCGCACTCCGCGACGATAGAGTTCGGGTATATACCTATGTCCATCATTCCGTTCGGAACGAAGCGCAAAAAACAATGTCTCCTCGGGGAAACAGAGTGAACGGCTGTCGGTGAGCAACCATCCCACGTTGGCATCTCTCGTGCCAACACGTCGCGCTCCTATGAGCGTGGCAATCTTTTCTATTGAGTATCTCATCTTTATTAGTCTTCCATCAACTTGCGATAGCGTCCTTTCTTTATTTCTTCGTTGCCCAGGCGGCGTGCCTTGTTGATCTCATAGTCTGAATAGCTACCCTCAAACCATACTACCTCGCCATTACCTTCGAAGGCAAGAATATGAGTGCATATACGGTCGAGGAACCAGCGGTCGTGACTGATCACCACGGCGCATCCGGCAAAAGACTCAAGGCCTTCTTCCAGGGCTCGCAGTGTGTTGACATCAATATCGTTGGTTGGCTCGTCGAGCAGCAGCACATTACCTTCCTGCTTGAGAGCCAGGGCGAGTTGCAGTCTGTTTCGCTCACCTCCTGAGAGCACACCACAGAGTTTGCTTTGGTCTGTACCAGCGAAATTGAATCTCGAGATGTAGGCACGTGTGTTCACATCCCTGCCGCCCAGTCGCATGGTTTCATTGCCCTGTGCAATCACATCATACACTGATTTTTTCGGATCTATATCCTTATGTTGCTGGTCTACATAAGCGAGCTTCACGGTCTCGCCCACCTCAAAGGTGCCGCCATCCACACTTTCCAGTCCCATGATCATGCGGAAGAGGGTGGTTTTGCCTGCACCATTGGCACCTATCACTCCCACTATGCCGTTGGGTGGTAGCATGAAATTGAGGTCTTTAAACAGCACTTTCTCTCCGAAGGCCTTGCTCACATGCTGGGCTTCAATCACTTTGTTGCCCAGTCGCGGACCATTAGGTATAAATATCTCAAGGCGCTCTTCGCGCTCTTTCTGCTCTTGGTTGAGCATCTGCTCGTAACTGTTGAGTCGAGCTTTTCCTTTTGCCTGTCTGGCCTTTGGTGCCATGCGCACCCATTCAAGTTCCCGTTGCAGGGTTTTACGGCGTTTTGATGCACTCTTCTCTTCCTGCTCCATGCGTTTGGCTTTCTGGTCAAGCCATGATGAGTAGTTACCCTTCCATGGAATACCCTCGCCGCGATCCAGTTCGAGTATCCATTCGCTCACGTCGTCGAGGAAGTAGCGGTCGTGCGTAACGGCAATCACCGTACCCTCATATTGCTGCAGATGCTGTTCGAGCCAGTCTATGCTCTCGGCATCCAGATGGTTGGTAGGCTCGTCGAGCAGCAGCACATCGGGTTTCTGCAGCAGCAGTCGGCAGAGGGCCACACGTCGGCGCTCTCCTCCCGAGAGATTGGTAACGGGCAGATGGCCAGCGGGGCATCTGAGTGCATCCATGGCGCGCTCCAGTTTTGAGTCCATATTCCATGCGTCGGTAGCATCAATGATATCTTGCACTTCTGCCTGGCGCTGCATTAGTTTGTCCATCTTGTCGGCATCGCTGTAATACTCTTCCATGCCGAATTTCTGGTTTATCTCCTCATATTCGTTGAGGGCGTCATACACATGTTGCACGCCTTCCATCACATTCTCTTTAACTGTCTTAGTCTCGTCGAGTGGAGGATCTTGGGGCAGATATCCCACGCTATATCCCGGGCTCCACACCACTTCGCCCTGCGATGGCTGTTCGATGCCTGCAATGATCTTCATGAGTGTAGACTTGCCAGAACCGTTAAGACCAATGATGCCTATCTTGGCTCCATAGAAGAATGAGAGGTATATATTTTTCAATACCTGTTTTTGGTTTTGTGTAATGGTTTTAGAGACTCCCACCATGGAGAATATCACCTTTTTGTCGTCGACTGTTGCCATATATATTAGTATGTATTAGTATTCAAACTGCGAAATTACAACAATTATCTGACAATACAAAGAAAAGAGCAAAAAATATTATGCCCATTGTCAGGAGCCCACCCTTGCGACAATGTTATAAGCCTATCCTTGCGACAATGTCAGGAGCTCACCCTTACAACAATGTTTCCCTTCACCTCCTATACAATCGACAAAGGTATTAACGTAATGCTAATTCAAGTTTCACAAGTGTTCACTCGTAGCTGACAAGCGTTTAAGGAGCGGGCTGAAGGCCCAGCAAGCGCATAGCCCAGGGCATCGCCCTGGGTAGATTAGCCACCGCTATTGCGCCCTGAAAGGGCAAAAGCGTCTCTATAAACGCTTGCACGATAATGCTTTTG
>JALFPC010000080.1 GCA_022782305.1 Prevotella sp.
CTCAGCATGGTATAAGTTGGCCAATGATATAGACATGAGTTATGGCATGGATGTGTGGACACCTATCACCACCTTCTCGGGCAATCTCGACGGACAAAACCATACACTCTCTAATCTGACCATTCAGAGCGGCACATATTACAGTGGGCTCTTTGCCAATATGACAGCTGGTGGTGCTGTCAAAAATCTCACCTTTGTCAATCCCTCCATCGAGGTAAACGAGGGCAACGGATATGTGGGTCTCATTGCCGGTATGGCCATGGGCGACACCCTACGCAATATCCATGTCTTCAATGCCGATATCAGTGATGCCAGTGGCAGGTCGACAGCCGTGTTGGGAGGTCTTGTAGGTCAGATATCATCATTCTCTGTGCTTGATGTCTGCTCATTCAATGACTCTCGCATCAATGTGCCAATGGCACAGTATGTGGGCGGCATAGCTGGCGATACCCGCACTTCTACCAATATCACCAACTGTTTTGCCAGCGGAGAGTATACCGCCAATAGTGTGCTCGGTGGTATCGTGGGCACCACAGGATTGGCTTCAGAGGTACACAACTGCCATACCAATGTCACTCTCACTGCATTGCGCAATGTGGGTGGCATCCTGGGCTGCAACGACAGCAGGGCCGTAGTAAACAATTGTATCTCTGAGGGTATCATCAATGCCACCGAGGCCAACAAACTCGGTTCGTTTGGAGCTGGCGGCATTGTCGGCGACCTCACCGCCAACTGGTCAGCCACCGATGATGAGGCCATCAAGGAATGTGTGTCATTGGTTTCGGCCATCAATATCCCTGAGGCTACAGATGCATCTGTCGTTGACCGCGGTGCACACCGCATAGCCGGCAATACCATCTTCAATGCATATTATGATGATAACGAAACCCGCAGCCTTGACCGTGGTCTTGTAAACAATGTGGCTGATAAGGATATGACCGTGGGCGGTGCCACCATAAGCACCTCCAATGCATCCTCTGTGGATGGTGGTCATGAAGATAAGTCATCCATGAACAAGGCATTCTTCCAGCAGCTCAATTTCGCCTATGGCACCGATGCCAGCGCTCCATGGGTGGGCAATGGCATTCCAGCACTCTTCTTTGAGTCTACAGCCCGCTCGCTCTCGTTCGGTCTTGCCAGCCTCGCCATAGAAGCAGGCAGTGAGACTACCGCCGAAGTGATTGTATATGGCACCGATGCCGACAATATCGAGCTTTCTTCAAGCGATGAGGCCATAGCCACTGTTGAGATGACCGATATCGTCGACAATAAGGCTATCATCAAGGTTAAGGGTGTCAAGGCCGGCAATGCTGTGGTCACAGCCAAGTCGGGAGTGCTTGAGGCACAGTTGCCAGTGGTAGTATCTTCTACCACCGCCATCAGCGGTTTGCAGTCATCATCCCTTGCCATTATAGCCAACGGACGCACATTCCAGGCCAACGGTGCTGTAAGCATGCAAGTCTATGACCTCTCGGGCGCCCTTGTGGCCAGCAGCTGCAATAATACTATCTCGCTGTCAATGCTCGCCACAGGAGTGTATGTCATCAAGGCCACAGGCAACGACAATTCTCTTGCTACCCTCAAGGTAATAATAAGATAATAACAATACATTATAGAATATATTATGACAAAGAAACTAAGGCTTGGATCTCTCTGCATACACGGAGGATACAAACCAAACAACGGTGAACCCGTTGAACTGCCCATCATACAGAGCACCACGTTCAAATATGACGATAGTGATGAGATGGCCATGCTCTTCGACCTCAAGAAAGACGGATATTTCTATACCCGTCTGGCCAATCCCACCAATGATGCTGTGGCCAAGAAGATTGCCGCACTCGAGGGTGGAGTGGGCGCTGTGCTCACCTCGTCGGGCCAGGCCGCCAATTTCTATGCAGTATTCAATATCTGCGAGGCTGGCGACCATATCGTGACCACCAATGAGATATATGGCGGCACCTACAACCTCTTTGGCGTGACACTTAAGAAGTTGGGCATTGAGTGCACATTTGTCAATCAAGATGCTCCCGATGAGGAGATCATTGCGGCCTTCCGCCCCAATACCAAGTTGCTCTTTGGCGAGACCATATCCAATCCTGGATGCAAGGTGCTCGACATTGAGAAGATGGCGCGCATAGCCCATCAGCAGGGAGTGCCATTGGTTATCGACAATACTTTTGCCACACCCATCAACTGCCGTCCCTTTGAATGGGGGGCCGACATCGTAACCCATTCCACCACCAAGTATATGGATGGCCATGCCACCCAGGTGGGAGGATGTGTTGTTGACAGTGGTAATTTCGATTGGATGGCACACGCCGACAGATACCCCGGACTATGCAGTCCCGACCACTCTTATCATGGCCTCACCTACTCCGAGAAGTTCGGCAAGATGGGATATATAACCAAGTTGGTGGCGCAGCTCATGCGCGACCTTGGCTCCATACCAGCACCACAGAACTCCTTCCTCCTCAACCTGGGGCTTGAAACCCTCCATCTGCGCATGCGTCAGCACTGTGCCAATGCCGAGAAGGTGGCAGCCATGCTGGCCTCTCATCCCAAGGTGGCATGGGTGCATTATCCCAACCTGCCCAATGATGAGAGTCATGCCTTGCAGCAGAAATACCTGCCCAACGGCAGTTGCGGCGTGATGGCATTCGGATTGAAGGGCGACCGTGATGAGGCTATCCGTTTCATGGATTCCCTTGATATGATCAATATCGTGACCCATGTGGCTGACTCGCGTACCTGTGTGCTCCATCCTGCCAGCCACACTCATCGTCAGTTGTCAGAGGAGCAACTCCAGTCTGCCGGCATAGCCCCAGACCTAATCCGTCTGTCTGTGGGCATAGAGGATGTTGATGATATTATCGATGATATCATCCAGGCATTAGGATAACAAGGGTCATGGCGACAGGTACATGGGTTTACTCCATTACCTGTCGCCTGCCCCTTACTGTAAGGGCAAAAGCATATTACCCCGACTTCTTATCATATTGTTTGCCCCAGGTTACATCATTATATGTTCTTATTAGGGTATAAGAACGGTTATTATTAGGGTATAAGAACAGTTATTCTTGTGGTACAAGAACCGTTATTCTTGTGATGTAAGAACAGTTATTCTTGTGGTACAAAAACAGTTATTCTTGTGGTACAAGAACAGTTGTTCTTGTGATGTAAGAACAGTTGTTGTGTGTTTGGACATGCAAAATGTGGTGTTTACAAACCAAAGTGGGACAATTGATGAACGAAGCATTTGCAGAAATAAGCCTGCTCAATCGTTAACACCAAAGTGCCGTTCTGTGGTTATAACTTTTGAATCTGTTCTTGTGCAATTGTGATTGCATCCTTGCTAAGTTCATCATCGCCTACTGCATCAAGGACTTTATCTGCTAACCACAATGTCAGCATTTCCTTCTCGTCTTGATGTAGGTATTCTGCGAGCTTGATTACATGTTCGCGCTTTGCCCGTCTGTCACCTCGCTCAATTTTGCTAAACATAGGTGTGTCAATCTCTAATAGTGCCGCCAACTGTCGTTGCAACACTCCTTGCTCGTCTCTGAGCTCTCTTATTTTCTTTCCAAATATCATACTTTACACTTTTTACTCATCAAAGAAAATGAATCCATTTCTCATCACAAGATGATTGAAGGGATTGTTATCGGCATTCTCCTTCAGAGAGAAATTAGGGTCAAAGACATTGCTTATCTTCAATAAGTCCTTGATAACCCTTGATTTCTGTGCTATCGTTGAGCCGCTTGCCCCAAAATGGTCTGCGATTTCAGCGGATGATGTATTCATCTGAGAACTTTTGCTGAACATGAAGTTGATGCTGCAGATGGTATATACAGAAGCGGCAGCCCATATCTCTACTCTTCCAGACTGTAATGGGCAGGAACGCTTACGTCCTAGTTTCTGCACAAGTTTTGTACACAGTTCAGCGCACTCACCATCCAAGTGCTCTTTGCAAAATGCTGTAGCAAGTTCTATAACCCTTGCTTCTCTTTCTTTTAATTGTTGCTTATCCATCAGTATATTGTTTGCTCGTTTATACTTCGACTAAACGAAGTTGTGAGTTCGACTTAAAATTGATTTTACTTATCCTCCTTGCTATCTCTGTTTATATGGGCTTCTCGCAATAGTGTATCAAAGAAGTTCGACTAAACTTCGACTAAACTATTGAAAAATGACTACTTTTACGACTACATGCCTCCGACTAGTCATTTACTAGTCGTTTTTAGTCGTGTACTAGTCGTTGTTTTAGTCTTTACTAGTCGTTGCATACCAATTTCGATCCTTTTGTATTACTAAACCATCATTACTCATTTCTGCCAAGATCAAGGCTTTGTCAGGGTCGTCTGTGCATTTGTCTATAATATAACGATGATGTCCCCAGGGCACCATGAACAATTCTGCCACAACCTGTGGCAAATTTCCAATTCGCCCATTGTAAAGCAGATAGAAGCTCCTCATATAGCGCAGGTTTCGCTCCGAGAAACCATCTGTCTGAAGGGCTTCCTTCAGGTCGCGGCTCAGAGAGGCATAGAACCTGCTGCCATACTGGTTCCCGGCATCTCGCTCTACAATATCCTGTCCCAGTTCCCAATAGAATCTGAGCACTTCTGTGTTCACCTTAACTGCTGCCTTTACTTGACTCTGTCTATATTTTGCAACAAGGCTTTTCACCCATTGTGCATACTCCTTATCTAATATATTAATTTCTTTCATAGTCGTACAAACGTTCCTGTGTTAGTTCCACTAAGGAGTCCTCTATCCGTTGCCATACCTTATCGTGAGCATAGACAGGACGCTTGGGCAAATGTTTAGGAATATGAATCACCCACACCACCTTATGGGTGTCATCTGTGATATACTCCTCGATGTCCAGTCCCTCGCTCGACAGATTCGTGCAGCGTTCCGTCAATCGGAGGATAGCCTTTTGGCGGTCATAGTTATAGGTGTCTGTGCCGACAATCTCCAGTGTCTTGTCATGCACACCCACCACAAGGAAGCCTTCCTCCATGTTGGCGATAGCCGACACGTAGGAAATCACATCATCCTTTTCGTCCCCACAGAACGAGTTCTTCAGATTCTTAAATTCCTTCCACTCACACCTAGCATTCTCTTGTGGGTACTCGCGGAGCAGGTATTGTTGTAATTCGAGTTGGGTCATGTTTGTCCTTTACAAAAACTGTTCAGTAAAACAGAGATGGTAGTATCTGTAAATGTTTCCCATATATTCAGATGGACAGACTTATATTTATCAAAAAGCCTTCCTATTTTCTCTATTTCAAAAACCAAACGCAAATCTTTTTCGTCTGCTTCCGGATGAACTTCATGTTTACTTCCTACTCTTGCAATTTTTATAATATAAACGTCACGAATCCCTCGACGTTTTATATATGGCATAAAGTAGTAAAGTTTATTAAGAGCAACAGTAGAAGGAAATTTCTTACCTGTGTAATAGATTCTTGCTGTTCCATCAAGGAACAAGTCCACATTGTCATTTTTGACTAGGCTTATAAGAACGTTTTTATCTTCTTCTAATTTCAACAAGGGATTGTCTGCATCCTTTTCGTGATTTACAATTCCGTTGGGATATTCTGCACGGACAGCCTCAAAGTCAATACATTGCTGTGCCATAACAGCATTACTATGCTGAATAATATATTTTGTAGCTCTTTCATATCCGTCCTTCGTCAATTCTAAGGTCTGTCTATCTAAAAGATTGATTGCAGGTAAAAAGTTAATACGCATCAGCAAATCCTTATTAATCGCCCGCTTGGCATCATAAAAACAAATAGAATTGACAAAGTTTTGTACGGGCTGACTATTGAGAATATGCAAAGTAAGCCAGGCCACATCATAGTCGTCAAAACCAAGCATGTAACATGTGTCGTCGCATACGGCAATCTTGCCATCAATTTCTGAAACTAAGGAAAAACTAGTTTGTTTATACAGACCAGAGATAATGACTTTATGTTTCTTGAAAGTATAATCACCAATTCCAAACATGCAGAACCTGGGTCTATCCTTATAGATGGAGCTTTTGCGGTTATCCAAATATTCCGCATGATCTACCAAATACTGGTAAGCTTTTGGATATTTCTCCTTCATCAACTTTGTGTCCTCGTTTGTGCTATGCTGGGTTACTATAACATATTTGCGGTTTTTCTGTATCACTTCACCCTTTACATCGGAACTCTTAATAAGAGGATAAATTACATCATCCTCAATGTCTACAACCTCGCCAAGTGCATTTACATACTGGTCATTATCTTTTGACAACTCCATAACTTTAGAGCAGTCATGCTTCAAACCAGATCTCCAAATAAAGGGAGATGCACCATCTATTACTTGAGTCTTTACGTAATTATCGACATCGGCAACAAACTTGTCTTTTGCCCATCCAAAGCTATACAACAATGTCTTTGTATAATAATCAAATACACGGCAACTTCGTTCATGCCCACCAAAGAGACGCATAGTTAAAAGTGCCGCTGAGACTGATACATTAAATTCTTTCTGGGCATCTATGTTGTATTGTGACATATTTGACAAAGAAGCCTTTCCTGCCTTTTGTTCATAGACAATGTTCTTTATAACAGAGTTTTTTAACAGGAATGCGAAATATACATTCTCTGAAGAAAAGTTGTCGATAAGTTGAATGCTGATGTATTCAGCTATGTCAAAGTTTCCTTTCCCCGTAATAGCTTCAAGTCCTTTCACTTTTTTGAAATTCGTCTTGATAGGCAAGTTATCGCTCCCGATTTCACTGAGTTTACTGTTAGTAACCCAAGGTGGATTTCCTATAGCAAGAACAATTCTGCCATTTACGTGCTCTGTTATTTGCCTAAAATCGAAATCAAAGACATTCTCGTGATAAAGATGGACATTTACGTTATCTAATGATTTCCCAAACTTTTGGAGTTTGTCTTTTAAGATTTCTAGGTAGGGCTTATATATCTCTATTCCATAAACGTCTTCAATGGTGTCAAATGTAAGTAAAGCTGCAATAATAAAGTTGCCCTGCCCACAAGTTGGCTCAATAATTACTTGCGGACGTATTCCTTGGGATTTTATATGTTCACAAATAGATATGGCAAGTGGTAAGTTTGTCTGCCAATCTCCATATTCATCCCTTTTCTTATTGATGATTGACTCACTCATTGTCTACTTCTGAATTATATTTGACAATTGGAGAAATTCCATCAATTGTTTCATTCAGTGATACAATTCGTCCATATTGCAATCTCCATTGTAATGCATTCGAGATGGTTAGATAGCCAACAACAGGAGGATTTTTGAGAATGTCTTTTGCCATATTCATTAGCGTAACCTCATCTGCAGGGATTTTGTGATCATTCAGAAAAGCAAAGATATCGTCAACATTGCCCTTATTCTCAATGATTTGCCTAAGACCCGTAGTTGTTTGATAGTCGGCAGTCCTGCTTTTGTCAATGTAGGTGCAAGAAACAAATTCCAGCATTCCTTTCTTCTGCTTGGTATCATCCTCCTTTTTATAAACAAAGACAATGAGATTGTAGCCAAGACCGAAAATCTTCTGTTTGCTGTCTTTAAAAGGGCAGCTTGACTGTGGCTGTTTGATAGAAGTTACCTTAATATCGGTGTTGACTGAAGGCAAGTCAAGTCCATTAGCAGAACTGCCAACTTCCATTTCATAGTTTTTTGACAAATAGTCTTGGAACAAATGTTCAACAAATGTACCCACGGCCTTTCCATCCGTTACGCCGAATAGTTCTTTTCTATACTTGCCGCTTTCTTGTTTGCAGAATGCTTTTGCACCCTTTATTAGTTCTTTTTTATCTAATTTTTTCATACATCCTTTTGTTGGATTGTTATCTTATTTTACCGACTTACTCACTAACTTTTCCGAGTTGCTCCATTAAGTGTATTATAGTTAACCACTAACTCAAAAAGGTAGATTTTCACCTCCTAACCAAATTGTTGACAATCTCTCCAGCATCCTTACCTCCAGACATGAAATGTTTCATGCTTTTCACTTCATATTCGCCTCTTAGCTGAATATGTCTTTGTAATTCCATTTGCTCTTGCGGAGTAATAAAACCACCTCGTTGACTTATCTGATTATAAATGTTTGCTATTTGGTTGTTTTCTTCGTTGATATGTCGTAGGCAATCATTATATTGTTGTCTATTATACTCATAAGACATACTATCAATAGTTAATTTAGCAAATGGATTACCATTGCTTGCATGCTTCAAGTTTTCCAGCATTGCTTCAAATGCTAATTCATTCATGTTGTACATAATCCTCAATTTGATTTGTCAAATTCTTACTACAAAGATATACAAAATATAGCAGACTATCGCAAGAACGGAGCGACAATCTGCAATATTTATAGTTTTTTGTGAGAAAAATGAGGGCTAGTGACTATTCAGCTGGTTTTGTTTGTGATTCCTCCGCTGGTTTTTCTTGTGTCTCCTCCGCTGGTTTTTCTTTTGACTCCTCAGCAGGTGCAGCTATTGGTACCTGTTTTGTTTCGTTGTCTTGCTCATTCTTGTTTTTAGCGTCTGGCTGCGATAAAGGTGCCTCGTGTATGGAAATGCTGTCTCTCTTGGTGCTGTCGTTTTCGTGCTTAGTAGCATGGAATACCGTTTGGTTGGCCTGTGTGAGGAAAGAGGTATATCTGCTGCAGAACTTAGGATTGTAAGCATTGAATATGTTGTTGGCAAAGAGAATGTCAGTAATCTTGTTTGCCATGACATACTCCACCATGTTTTTGGTGAAATAGCGTGTGTCTACCACGTGAACCTCCTCAAAGGAGAAGAAGAGATATCCAGGCAGGGCATTACCGAAACTATCTTTGAGTATGAGCACCCTTCTGCCGTTGTGTGTTGATGTGGTCACACGTGTTATCTTGGTGTCTCCTCCCATGAAGGTGCAGTATGCACCCCCGTTCCCATCCTTGAAATGATAGAAGAAGGGTCCCTTGACGGGTTTGCCCATGCCCGTGACGTGATAACTCGCGTCAATAGAATAATTGATGTAAGTAGTTTCGTATTTCACTCCGTTGGGGGTATAATAAACGAAATCCTCGGGAGCATTCTTGATGGCTATATCCTTAGAATAGCCATACATGCTGCCCACATATTTGTGTACCACCTTACGTGTATAACTATCGAGATTTTTGAATGGAACCTTGGCCACTCGTGCAAACTCCTTAGCAGCATAGAAAGCACCCAGAGGAGCCCAGTGGTGGTCGGTGCGCAGGTATATATCTTCTTCGGCGTGCTGCCCGAGAGAGGTATAGACATCCACAGCCAACACATCGCTACGCAGGTGACCATGAATATTATTTATTGTGGCCCACTGCGGACGAGTGATCTTCTTAGCCTTCTCTGGGCAGTAGTATTCGATGGCTGTGGGTATGACCATGCAATATATGTTGACAGCGCTGCCGAAGGTCTCCTTGTATTTGTTGGCCACATTGGCATAAGCCACACCACCCTTGGCGCTTCCGCCGAATGCCATGAGAGCCCTTACCTTATCTCCGCTGCCCACCACGAGTATGCCAGCATTAGCAATCTTAGCGTTGCCGTCGGCAATGCCGCTATTATCGAACCCATTCACCATGCCATCGCCCTTCATGGCCTCCTCGGCATTATCGTCGTCTCCCATTGGTAGTCCGTCGACAGATGCATGAAAGGTTAGTTGCTCTTCGCCCAATGACACTCTCATCCAGTCTTTGAGTTGCATGCTCATGGCGAGGAAATCGTCTCGGAATGGTTCGCTGTCGCTGAACCAGTGCGACACGTCTCGTGTGAAATGTCCGCTCATGAGTTTGTCTAAAGAGAATGTTGGGAATGATGCCAGGTCTCGTTTTTCAAGTGGAGAGTAAGTTGGTCTTGGCATGGTGTCGAAGACTATGGCAAGGGCAGTGAATGCCACTGCCACTATGGTGATATATATGTATGCACCGATACTTTTCATATATTATCTTTAAATGTTGATGAGTTTGAGATAAGTCTCGTATGTATTGTTCATGCTTGCATGTATCAGGTTGTTGGCAAAGAGCACGTCGGTGATGCCGTTGTTGTGTGCATAGTCAACGATATTTTTTTGGAAATACCTGTAGTCAACCACATGAATCTCGCTAAACGACGCAAAGAGATATCCTGGCAGGGCATTGCCATAACTATCTTTGAGTATCATGAGTTTTCGTCCGTTTGCTGTTTTGGTGGTCACCTTGGTGAAGCGTGTGTCGCCCCCCATGAAAGTGCAGTAGGCAGCACCATTGCCGTCTTCATATCGTCTGAAGAACTCGCCAGGTGTGAGTTCACTCTCGCCTGTCACCCTTTTGTGGCGGTCGAAGTAGTATATCTTGTATTCGGTATTATATTCTATATCTTTGGGCACATAATAGACGAAATCCTCTGGAGCCTGCTTTACGGCGATATTGCGCGAGAATTTATACATGGTGCCCACATAATCTTTGACCACACGGCTCTCATACCTGTCGAGAGGCAAAAAAGGCACGTGTGCATCGGCAGCGAACTGCTCTGCTGCATAGTAAGCCCCTAAGGGTGCCCAGTGGTGGTCAGTGCGCGAATATATGGGTTGGTCGGCCTTTTGTGTCAGCACGGGCATTAGTTTGATGGGCGTAACATCATTGTCGAGCACATCATAGAGTTGCTGCAGTGTGGCCGTCTCGTCTTTGGTTTTATATTTCAGCGAGTCTGGGCAGTAGATGCCCACTGCTGTTGGTATGACCATGCAATACACGTTTATGCTGTCGCCCATGGCCCTCTTGTAGGTGTTGACCATACGTCCGTATTCTATCACCACATCTTGCGAACCCATATATAATTCCATGGCACGTGTGTTGCATCCCGTGTCAATGACCAGGATATTGGGATTGATGGCAGGTTTTCTGATGCGTCTCACGGGTCGTGGGCGTTTTCTTGTTTTCTTCTTGGTGGCGCCCAGTGCATATTCGGCATTTGCCATCATCATGAGTGCCATGATTATCATTGCAAATATTCTCATCTTGTATGTTGTTGTCAGAAAAAGTGAAACCTTATAATAATATTGTGCGATTATCAGAATCGGGTATAGATGAATGCATTATTGGTGGCTCCCACGAGCAGAGCCACGCTCAGGGCCAGAGCCACCAGCGATATGGCTATGCGAGCAGTCCAGAGAGCCATGCCCTGCAGTGCTGTGCCGTTGCCGAGCAATAGGGTAGTGCCGTTATATGCCCAACGTCGTATGGGTAGGCATAGCACTATGGCTACCATCCACAGCCAGAAATAGTCGGTCAGTGCACTCATGGCTGGCAGGTCGCTGATATTGACGCTGTTGCCCACAAAGGCATTGAAGAAGACTGTAAGGTGTGTGAAATCATCAAAATAAAATAATCCCCATCCCGCTATCACTATCAGCATGCTATAGATATGCAGCAGCACTGCAGGGATATGGCTGTGCACCTTAAGCAATGTATATTTCTCTGCCATCACGATAATGCCGAAATACAATCCCCAAAGAATAAAATTCCAGCTTGCGCCATGCCATGCACCAGTTAGAAACCATACCACCATGATGTTGAGAGCCTGATGGTTGCGGTTGCCACCTAAGGGGATATAGACATAATCGCGGAAGAAACTACCCAAGGAGATATGCCAGCGGCGCCAGAAGTCGGTGATGGAATTGCAGCAATAGGGATGGTTGAAATTCTCTTTGAAATGAAAGCCCATGCACCTGCCTATGCCTATGGCCATGTCTGAATAGCCTGAGAAATCGAAGTATATCTGCAGTGTGTAGGCCACTATACCCACCCATGCGCCCAGCGTAGAGAGGTTGCCGATGCCATTGGTGAGAAACTGGTCTGATATCTCCGACAATTGGTTGGCAATGATCACTTTCTTGCCCAGACCAATAAGAAAGCGGTATATACCCTCTGCCAGGTCCTGCTGGCTTACCCTGCGGTCGGTGATCTCTTTGGCCACAGTATCGTATCTCACGATAGGGCCAGCGATGAGTTGCGGAAACATGGATATGTAAAGAAGCAGGTTGCCAATGCGGTGCTGCACGGGTGCCTCCTGCCGGTATACATCTACGAGGTATGAGATAGACTGGAAGATATAGAAACTGATGCCTATGGGCAGTGCTATCTTAGGCACGCTGACCTGCAGGCCCAGGTCGCAGAGAGTCTGGGCAAAGAAGCCAGCATATTTGAAAATGCCGAGAATGAGCAGGTTGGCGCCTATGCCTACGGCCAGTGCTGCCTTGGCCCGTTTTCTCATCTTGTCTATGGCTATGCCAGCCATATAACTTATCACCACGCATCCCACCATGAGAAACACATAGATGGGTTCGCCCCAGGCATAGAAGAGCAGCGAGAATGATACGAGTATAGTGTTTTTGAATGTGTTGGAAGTGCTCTCATGTCCGTCTGCCGCCTTGGCTAAGAGATAGCAAAGCATGAATGCAGGCAAAAAGGCAAAGAGGAAGAATAAATCCGAGAATACCATTTTGTGTTACTATATATCTATTTTATGATTCTGTGATTGCTTATGTTATGAAAATCCTGTTATGTGAGCTAAGAGGGTCATGGGTGCAGTCTGTCAAAATATTCTATCAGTTCGTCCCATGTTTTGAATGGCGGTTGGCCGAATGTCAGCACGGTGCCTATGAAGCCGTCGTTGGCTGCAGGGGCAATCATGAAGTCGCCATAGAGCAAGGCTGGGTGATTGGTCATCACCACCCTGTTCCACAATGCCACGCCGAGATGCTCGTCTGCCCATGTCACCACCTCGCGGCAGTAGTCGGCATTGTTGGTAGGCGCCATTGCCACTATATGAAGGTCATAGATGGCGGCCAACCGCTCCAGCCCTTTCATGGCACTGGGTAACAACAGACCATTGCGCCTGATAACATTCTCGAGACAAACATACATAACCTCACGTTGGCGACCGTTCTGTCTGTCGTCTATCCATCTTATCACCGGGGTGAGAGAATGGATGATAACGCTATCGTCGGCATGATGACCACCATCAAACCTGATGGCATTGCTGTAATGTGATGCAAAGAGATCATAGGTGTCAACCATGTCGTCATGGCGACCAAAGAGGCCATACACCACACCATCAGAGGCAGTATTGCTGAAGCAGTGGCGCGTTATCTCTGCATACTCCTCCTGCAGTTGGCGCGTCATCATGAAATCTTTCATGCCGTCAGCACGTGGACTGTAAAACTCTATCTTACCCAGCATGTTATGCTTGAGAATAGTGCTGCCAATCTCAAAGGCAGGATTGATCAGTATGCGGTCGTAGCCATGCAACATCTCAGCATACATGCCACCCATGGATGTGCCGATGATTAGGTCTGGGTGCTGCTCTGAGCAGATGCTGCGCAGCATATCAATGGCTTCGGCAGGATGGATGGGTATGTCGGGGCACAACACCTCGCATCCTGGCATCAGCAGACGCAGGTTGGCGGCAGTGCCCGATTTGCCCGATGAGGCGAACCCATGCACATACAGCACCTTCTTGCCACTCATCAATGAGGGGATCACATGCTCTTGTCCTATCATAATGTAGTCGATTTTTTTTTTACCTTAATCCTGACCAATTTTATTAATCAGCTGCAAAGGTACTAATTATTATCCAATAAATTCAAAACTTTTACTAAAAAAACACATGATAGTGTTAAATAACACGCAAAAAAGGTTAATGGCGATACAACGTTGCGAATTTTTTACTACCTTTGCAGCGTCTAACTAAAATAAGAGTCGGGCTGCCGACATGGCAATCAATAATTGGGTTATAATTATTTTGCTGTCGCATGTGCCCTATATTAACCCGGAATCTGAATATTTGGCCAACGATAAATGCTTTGTTGTGCTTTTCATTTTCCCCAAAAAATAAATTTTATGAACGTAAGAAAACTTAGAACAATTGTATCTACAATAGCATTTTTGTTTGTAGCCGTGCCAATGGCTGCACAAGACCTCTTGGCTCGTCAGGCTCCTATAGACCGCCGATTGAAGGCCGTAGACTCTGTGGCTCTCAATCGTCTGCTCGTGACAGAACAGATGGGTAACCCCGCTGCCGACCTCTACGACGAGTGGGAGAACCGCTATGCACATCGTGGTACCGAGCTGCCAGACTCTTTCCGCATAAACCTCAAGGATTTCTGTATGCCTACCACCAACCGTGTGATTACATCCAATTTCGGACCACGTTGGGGACGCCAGCATAAGGGTATAGACGTAAAGGTGTATATCGGCGATACTATCCGTGCCGCTTTCTCTGGCAAGGTGCGTATTGTGCGCTATGAAGCCCGAGGCTATGGCAAGTATGTGGTGATACGCCATTACAATGGCCTTGAAACCATCTACGGACACATGTCAAAGCAGTTGGTAAGGGAAAACCAGGAGATAAAGGCTGGTGAGCCCATAGGTCTGGGTGGCAACACAGGACGAAGCACTGGTTCGCATCTGCATTTCGAGACACGCCTCTGCGGACAGGCGCTCAACCCAGCTCTCTTCTTCGATTTCCGCAATCAGGACGTGGTGAGCGACTCATATATGTTCCGTAAAAACACATACCAGTCGGAGTCAACAATGGCCAACAGACTGCGTGGAGTAAACGGTGGCAAGTATACACAGGAGGCACCAGAGGAAGGCAGGGAGATGGCTGCTGTAAAGCGCGCTCCAAAGACTATCTTATCAAATGTGCGCTTCCATAAGGTAAAGAAAGGCGAGACCCTCAGCAGCATAGCACGCAAGCATGGCACCACAGTGTCGGCACTATGCAAGGTTAACCGCATTGGCAAGAACATACGCCTTATGCCGGGTCAGATACTCAAATACAACTAATTATTCTTTTGTCATCATGATGCCCGTATAGATACGGCCTGATGATATGCCCTGACGACGGGCCGAAAACCATCTTTGATTGTTGCTGAAAGTACAGATGCCGCAATCAAAGATGGTTTCTTCTTTTATTCCCATTTGCATCATCTGGAGTTTGTTGCATGCTTTCAAGTCTATATGCCACTTGTTGGTATGAAAGGCAATGGCATCCATATCAAACTGTGCTTGGATGAAGGCATCATAAACCTCGTCGCCCACTTCAAAGGCAGCGGCAGATATGCCCGGACCAATAATGCAGCGCATGTCGGCACAATGGCAACCATAGGTGGTCATCATTGCTTCAATGGATTTGCGGGCTATGCGGGCACAGGTGCCGCGCCATCCCGCATGTATGGCGCATGCCACCCTTCTGACGGGGTCGTATATTATAATAGGTATGCAGTCGGCGGTAGACACTCCTATGCACAGCATCTCTTCGTTTGTCATCACGGCATCCACCCCTTCGAGATAACCATCATCAGATGATGCGGGCAGAGCCGCCGATACCATGCGCGTCACGGTGCCGTGGGTCTGGTGTGGCATGATGAGCCTATGTGATGGTATGCCGAGAGTGGTGCAGAGCAGTTGGCGGTTGAGGCATATATCTTGTTCGTTGTCGCCGCAATACCTGTTGATATTAAAACAAGAATAGTTGCCCTTGCTGAATCCCCCTGGGTGGCGCATGGTGCTGAAAACCTTTACTCCTGCCCCCAGGTCGTATTCATGCAAGGGCAACTGTCCTATATCTGTAGTCACATGGTCATTCATATTCAAAATCCTCAAGATCATCTATGTCGTCATAATCTTCAATGTCGTCGTCTTCGATATAGATAATCTCTTCGTCTTCGCCTTCGGCCTTCATCTCCTGTGCCAGTCGGCTCAGATCCTTGTTGCGGTGCACTATCTTGTCTTCGGCTGTTATGCTGCTCAGTTTATTGCTCTCGCTGTTGAGTTCCTTCCATAGCACATCCTTGAGTTGGTTGAGTCCCATGCCTGTGACCGCAGAGATAAACACCACGGGCAGATCGTCGGGCAGTTCGGCCTTGAGCATTTCTATGAGTTCCTCATCCAGCAGGTCGCATTTGGTTATTGCCAGCACCCGATGCTTGTCGGTCATGTGTGGGTTGAACTTGGTAAGTTCGCTGAGAAGCAACTCATACTCCTTGCGTATGTCGTCGGTATCTCCCGGCACCATAAAGAGCAGCAGAGAGTTGCGCTCTATATGCCGGAGGAAGCGCAGACCCAGTCCGCGCCCTTCGCTGGCTCCTTCGATGATGCCTGGAATGTCGGCCATGACAAACGACTGCTTGTCATGATAGCCCACGATGCCGAGTGATGGTTCGAGGGTGGTGAAGGGGTAGTTGGCAATCTTTGGGCGTGCGCTCGACAATGATGATAGCAGTGTAGACTTGCCAGCATTGGGCAGTCCCACAAGACCTACATCAGCAAGCAGTTTGAGTTCGAGAATCACTGTCATCTCCTGCATGGGCTCGCCGGGCTGCGCATATCGTGGAGCCTGGTTGGTGGCGGTGCGAAACTGGAAATTGCCCAATCCGCCGCGGCCTCCCTTGAGCAGCACCACGGTCTGTCCGTCTTCGGTCACATCACACACATACTCTCCTGTTTCGGCATTATATACCACTGTACCGCAAGGCACGTCTATATACACATCTTTGCCGTTGGTGCCATGGCATTTGTCGCGACCACCATTGCCACCATGCTCGGCATAGATATGGCGTTCGTATTTGAGGTGTAGGAGGGTCCAATAGTTATGATTGCCCCTGAGGATGATGCTGCCACCATCTCCTCCGTCTCCTCCGTCAGGTCCTCCATTGGGATTGTACTTAACATGGCGAAGGTGCATAGACCCCTTGCCGCCCTTGCCCGAGCGGCATTGTATCTTTACATAATCAACGAAATTAGATGATGGCATATAATTATATATTTTATCGCAGGGCATATTGCAGCCCTGCGGTGTTAGAAATTACAGATTGTCAATCACATTACAGATGTCGCCGAAGATGCGCTCGAGGGCGCCGAGACCATTGATATGGTGGCGCAGACCTTCCTTCTCATACCACTCTGAGAGAGGGGCTGTCTGGTTGTGATAAACGGTGAGTCGCTTCTTAATGGTGTCGGCATTGTCGTCGCTGCGTCCGCTCTCCTTGCCGCGCTTGATGAGGCGCTCGGTGAGTTCGCTGTCAGGCACGTCGAGTTCTATCATCGCTGCCACCTTGTGACCGCGCTTGTCGAGCATCACCTTAAGTGCTTCTGCCTGTGGTATGGTGCGTGGAAATCCGTCGAAGATCACACCATTGTGGCTGGTGCCGAAACTATCGTATACGCTGGCGAGAATGTCTATCATCAGTTCGTCAGGTATGAGTTGTCCCTTGTCGATAAACTCTTTGGCTGTCTTGCCCAGTGAGGTGTTGGCATTTATCTCCTTGCGAAGCACTTCGCCTGTGGAGATATGCCCCAAACCATATTTCTCAATAATAAGATCGCTTTGGGTTCCCTTGCCTGAACCCGGTCCTCCAAAAATTACAATATTCTTCATCTTTTTATGTTGGTGATTGTGTTAAAAGCATCATCATCACAATGATTTCTATTATCTATTATGATTGTTAGTATTTAAGTTATATCCTGTTTGCATGTCGTGTTTGGGTTGTATGACGTGCTTGTGGGGTTATTCCAATAATGTATAAATATCCCTGAGATTGCGACCCTGCTGGTCGTAGTCGAGACCATAGCCGAGTATGAAATCATTTGGAATGCTGAATGCCACATACTTTATGTCGAGGTCTACCTTCAGACGATCGGGCTTGAGCAGTAGAGTGCACACATCTATAGAGTCGGGATTGCGGGTGCCCAGACTGTCGAGCATGCGCTGAATGGTCAGTCCACTCTCTACAATATCTTCAACGATTATGACTGTGCGGCCTGCCAGATCTTCATTGATGCCTATCACTTCCTTTACCTCTCCTGTTGACTGAGTGCCCTGATAGGATGCCAGTTTCACAAACGAGATCTCACATGGAATAGTGATATTCTTCATAAGATCGGCTGCAAACATAAACGAACCATTGAGCACAGCAAGAAGTAGAGGATTCTTGTCTGCCATGTCTCTGTTGATATGATCTGCCACCTCTTTTACTCGCTGTTGAATTTCAACTTCTGGAATAGACGTTTTAAATGTCTTATCCTTGATTTTTACTATGCTCATACCCTTTTTGTTGTAAATTTGTGGCAAAATTACTAAAAATCTGCCAAACAAATGCTAAAGTTACCATTATTTTTGTATTTTTGCAGTTATGAAGATATTTACACGTGCCCAAATCAAAGAATTGGACCAGTTTACTATAGACCATGAGCCTATCAAATCGGTAGACTTGATGGAGCGTGCTGCCCATACCGTAGTCAATTTTATATGCTCGATATGGTCGGTGGAGGATAACGTGGTGGTATTTGCAGGACCAGGTAACAATGGTGGTGACGGTCTCGCCGTGGCGCGTATGATGGCCAACCAGGGATATGGTGTTACTGCCTATCTCTTTAATATCTCTGCTAGGTTGTCGCCAGACTGTATGGAAAACAGTAAAAGACTCAAGAACTGCCCAAAGGTCAACTTCATAGAGGTGACAGAAGAGTTTGAACCACCTAAGTTAGACTCCAAGACATTGGTAGTGGATGCACTCTTTGGATCGGGAACAACCAAACCTCTCGCCGGGGGCTTCGCTTCGCTGGTCAAATATATCAATGCAGCCAAGACAACGGTGGTGAGCATAGATGTGCCATCGGGACTTATGACCGAAGATAACTCTTATAATGTGAGGGCCAATATCGTGAGAGCCACTTATACCGTTACATTCCAGCAACCAAAACTGGCTTTCTTCTTCCCCGAAAACCAGTGCTTTATAGGAAAGCTGGAGGTTGTGGATATTAATTTGAGCCAAGAGGGTATAGACAAGATGTCTGCCACCTTTGAAACCATTGAAGAAAAGCACATAAAGGCATTGTTTAAGCAGAGAAACCCCTTCGCACATAAGGGTATGATGGGGCATGGGCTACTCGTGGCTGGCAGCTATGGCGTTTGCGGAGCTGCTATCCTTGCTGCCAAGGCTTGTCTGCGCTCAGGAGTGGGCAAGGTGACGGTGCATGTGCCTCGATTCAATATTCCTGTCATGCAGGTGGCTGTGCCTGAGGCTGTCATATCTTGTGATGATGATGATGCAATCTTTACACAACCTGTAGACATGCAGGACTATGAAGCTATGGCTATAGGACCGGGACTGGGATGTCACGAAACCACTGCCATTGCCACTATTTCGCAGTTGAGACGGGCGCAATGCAAGGTGGTGGCAGATGCAGACACACTAAATATTCTGGGGGCGCATCATGCATGGATGCAGCAACTGCCAAAAGGGCTTATCATGACACCACATCCTAAGGAAATGGACCGCATGACAGGGCATAGCAACGATAGTTATGAACGTATGCTCAAAGCCCTCGACCTGGCTGCCAGAATACAAGGCTATATAATAGTAAAAGGGCATCATTCATTGCTCTGCTGCCCAGATGGAAAGGTCTATATCAATACAACAGGAAATGCTGGCATGGCAACAGCTGGCAGCGGAGATGTGCTCACTGGGATCATACTGGCTCTGCTTGCACAGGGATACAACCAAAAGGAGGCATGCATCATGGCTATGTATGTGCATGGACGTGCCGGTGATATCGCAACTGCTGATAAAGGTCAGACGGCTCTCATAGCCAGCGACATAATCGATTTCCTGCCTAAGGCGTTTAGAGAGTTAGAAACACAATGCTGATATTGATTTAAATTTGAACACATACTTATTTATTGGAAATATGAAGAGATTTTTATTTTTCGTTGCTGCCGCAATGGGCATGATTGGCATGCAGGCGCAACCGCAACTGACAAAATATAAACCTGGAGTGACCACAGAAGGTGCTGTTTATTATCTGCCAAAGACTGCTATACGAATAGTGGTGAAAGTGGAGAAAACTGATTATACACCAGGGGAGTTCGCAACATACGCACAGCGTTTCCTAAGACTCAACGACGTGGCCACACAACCTTCCACATCATATCGCGTGATAGACATCGGATTCAGCACCTTTGGAGTGGCTGACTCTGCTAAATGCTACTCGCTGAAATTCAACCCAAAGAATCCTACACCCATTATAGAACTATCGGAGCAGGGGGTGCTGCTGGCCATCAATGCAAATCCCATGACAGAGAAAGTGCCAGCACCATTCGTGGCTGCACCAAAAATCAAGCGTGAAGACCCAAGACAGTATATGAATGAGGAAATTCTTTCTGCTGGCAGCAAAGCAAAGATGGCGCAACTCACCGCAGAAGAAATATACAACCTGAGAGAGAGCAAGAACATGCTCAATAGGGGGGAGGCTGACTTCATGCCTAAGGATGGAGAGCAACTGCGCATCATGCTGGCAAATCTCGACAAGCAGGACCGCATGCTCTCGTCTCTCTTCTCTGGATATGAAGAGAAAGATACTATGGAACAGACCTTCGTGGTTTGTCCTGATGCTCCCGTTGAGAGACAGGTGATATTCAGACTATCTAAGCATCTGGGACTTGTGGATGCTGACGACCTCTCGGGCATACCTTATTATATATGTATAGAGGACCTCAATAGCGTGAAGGAACCCGTGGAGGACCTCAATGTCAAAAAGAAGAAAAAGGTAGACTTTGATGCGGGCATATATGTAAACGTGCCCGACAAGGCCAAGGCTACCATTTATAAGGATGCAAAGGCGATGGGATCCATTGATTTCGTGGCTGGACAGTTCGGAAACGTGGAATTGCTCAGTGGAGAACTCTTCACCAAAAAGGTTGTCTCGCACCTTACACTCAATCCCACAACCGGCTCTGTGGCAAAACTGCAAGTGGAAGAGCTGGGGAAATAAGAGGCAGAATAGTGAACCTCACGAATAAGTGATTTAACAACTTATATCTGATTGCTGATATTGCAACTTATATCTGATAACTGATCGTCAGATATGATTATTATCAAAATATTAGGAGATAAACGCATGCGATTAGCGTTTATCTCCTATTATATTATCATAGTGAGACCATGCGGTCTGCAATGATAGTGCAGGATTAGAGCTGAGCCAACTTGTCGTTGCTGCCGAGCACATCGATAATCTTGTGCTTGTACATCTCCTCCATGAGATCGCGAGCAGGACCGCAGTACTTGCGTGGGTCAAACTCGGCTGGCTTCTCAGCAAGAACCTTGCGAATGGCTGCGGTGAAGGCAAGACGAGAGTCTGAGTCGATGTTGATCTTGCAAACAGCGCTCTCTGATGCCTTGCGAAGCTGCTCCTCAGGAATACCTACAGCATTGGGCAACTTGCCGCCGAAGGAATTGATGATGTCTACATACTCCTGTGGTACAGAAGAAGAACCATGGAGAACGATGGGGAATCCTGGCAACTGCTTCATGATGGCATCGAGAATATCGAAAGCCAATGGAGGAGGAACAAGACGACCAGTCTTTGGATCTACTGTGCACTGCTCTGGCTTGAACTTGTAAGCACCGTGAGAAGTGCCGATAGAGATGGCCAGTGAGTCAACACCTGTCTTGGAGGTGAAGTCGATAACCTCCTCTGGCTTGGTATAGTGAGATACCTCAGAAGCTACCTCATCCTCAACACCGGCCAGCACACCAAGCTCACCCTCTACAGTCACATCGTGAGCATGTGCATACTCTACTACCTTCTTGGTAAGAGCAACATTCTCATCGTAAGGAAGAGAAGAACCGTCAATCATGACTGAAGAGAAACCCATATCTACACAACTCTTGCAGAGCTCAAAGCTATCACCATGGTCGAGGTGGAGAGCAATCTCTGGGTGCTCGCAACCCAACTCCTTGGCATACTCTACAGCACCCTGTGCCATATAGCGCAGCAATGTCTGGTTGGCATAGTTGCGGGCGCCTTTTGATACCTGAAGGATAACAGGAGACTTCAAATCTGATGAGGCTTTGATGATAGCCTGAAGCTGCTCCATGTTGTTGAAATTGAATGCTGGAATGGCATATCCGCCATTAATAGCTCTCTTAAACATCTCTTTGGTGTTTACGAGACCCAAATCTTTGTAACTTACCATAATAATTGTATTTATTGATGAATGTTTATATATTGTCCTTTCGACATGCAAAGTTAATACAATTATTTCGGATTTTGGCGATGGAATTAGCTTTTTCGTTGCTTCTTAACAGCATTTTTTGATTTATTTATTGTATATGATGCAAATGGATGTCTTTTTGCAACCTTCATTTTACAAAATATTGTGATATCATTGCCATGAAACGATGTTGTGGGAATGATATGATTGCTATGAAAAGATATTGTGGTTATGATATGCTTGCCCAATTGACATGGTCTTTCTTCAGTTCGCGCAGGTGCTGCCACAGCATCTGGTATTCGATTTTTTCGTAGTCGGGATCGGAAGTGATAACCCGCTGGGCCTCATCGCGTGCCATCTGCACGATGAGACCATCTCGGGCTATGTCGGCAATCTTAAGGTCAAAAGCCATGCCGCTCTGCTGGGTGCCTTCAAGGTCGCCAGGACCACGCAGTTTCAGGTCGGCCTCGGCAATGCGGAAGCCATCGCATGTTGAGCACATAATGTCTATGCGCTTGGCTGTGTCTTCACCTATGCGGGCTGGAGTGACCAATATGCAGTATGACTGGCTGGCACCGCGACCCACACGGCCGCGCAACTGATGGAGTTGTGACAATCCGAAGCGCTGGGCATCGAGGATGACCATGACAGAGGCATTGGGCACGTTTACTCCTACTTCGATAACGGTGGTTGCAACGAGTATTTGGGTCTCGCCATTCACAAACTTGCGCATCTCCTCATCTTTGTCGGCGCCTTTCATCCGGCCGTGAACCTTGCTCAGACGATAGCGAGCAAACACCTGGCAGAGGGTTTCATATCCTTCTTCCAAATTCTTTAGGTCGAGGTTTTCGCTCTCTTCAATGAGTGGAAACACGATATAGGCCTGGCGCCCCATGTCTATCTGCTTGCGTATGCCCTCATATAGATTATTGATGTTGCTGTCTATGACATGGCGTGTCACTATCTCCTTGCGACCCGGAGGCAACTCATCTATGACGCTCACGTCAAGGTCGCCATAGAGGGTCATGGCAAGTGTGCGGGGGATAGGGGTGGCTGTCATCACCAGCACATGTGGGGGATACATGCTCTTTGACCATAGCTTGGCGCGCTGGGCCACACCGAAGCGGTGCTGCTCGTCTACAACTACCATACCAAGTCGTGCAAACTGTACGGTGTCTTCTATTACAGCATGCGTGCCCACCAGAATGTCGATGGTGCCGTCTGAGAGTTCGTTGAGAATGGTGGCGCGCTGCTTGCCCTTTACACTGCCCGTGAGCAGACGTACAGTGATGTCCATATCGCCAAGGAACTGACTAATGGTGGTGAGATGCTGCTCTGCCAATATCTCTGTGGGAGCCATGATGCATGCCTGATAACCATTGTCGGTGGCCATGAGCATTGACATGAGAGCCACCAAGGTCTTGCCGCTGCCCACATCGCCTTGCAGCAGCCTGTTCATCTGTCTGCCGCTGCCCACATCCTTGCGTATCTCCCTGAGCACGCGCTGCTGGGCTCCCGTGAGGCTGAATGGCAGATAGTCATGATAGAAGGTATTGAATTTGTCGCCGATATGTCCAAACATATAACCTTTGTATTTGCGACGTTGGTCGGCGGCATATCTCACGATATTGAGTTGAACGAAAAAGAGTTCTTCAAATTTCAGTCTGAGCCGTGCCTGCTCCAGTGACTTGGCATTTGTGGGGAAATGGATTTGCCTGAGAGCCTCATTGCGCGACATGAGATGATGGCGTGAGAGTATACTATCGGGGATTGTTTCGGGTATGTCGTCGGTGAGTTTGGACATAAGCGTGCGCATGATTCGCTCTATGGCGCGCGATGTCATGCCAGCCTTTTTCATCTTCTCTGTGGTGGGGTAGTAGGGTTGCATGATGCCCCCTTCGCACTCTTCTCCTACTTGGTCTATCTCTGGGTGCACGATATTGATGCGGCCATTGAACACGGTAGGCTTGCCAAACACTATATACGGTGTGCGCGCTTTGTAGTGTTGCATGGCATACTTGCCGCCGTTAAACCATGTAAGGTCCATGATATGCTCACCGTCGGTGAAATGAGCCACCACGCGTTTTCGTGTGCCACCCATGTCAAAGGTTTCGTAACTGAGTATCATTCCCTTGATCTGCACGTAAGGCATGTCGCCAGTCACCTCTCTTATACGGTATATATGACTGCGGTCTATATACTTGTAAGGGAAGTGCAGGATGAGGTCGCCGCATGAGCAGATGCCGAGTTCTTTCTTTAGCATCTCCATGCGCCTTGGTCCTACGCCGGGCAGATATTGGATGTCTATACTCAGTTGCGAAGTCATTGGATGGTTATGCTTGATGGTCTTGGGATACTATGGCGTTGGCCACTTGCAGGTCAAAGGGTGTGGTAATCTTGATGTTTTCGCGGTTGCCCTCAACCATGGTCACCTGGCCGCCAGCATGCTCTACCACCGAAGCATCGTCGGTGAAGGCAGTAATGTATGGTTGTTGGTATGCCTGCTTGAGCAGTTGAATATCGAAGGTCTGCGGGGTCTGCACCAATCGGTAGTCGTCGCGCATCACGTTATGCCCATCTATATGCCGCAATGTCTCCACTACAGATGTTACAGGAATGACCGCCTTGGATATGCGTGCTTGGCTGTAGCACCGGCGTATCATGTCTACAGAGGGGAAGGGGCGCACACCATCGTGTACTCCCACCACACCCTGTGTGTTGTCGGATATGAGAGCCAGTCCGTTCTTTACAGAGTGAAATCGGGTTTTGCCGCCGCATGCCAGGATGTAAGGAGCTTTAAAGGCATATTTCATGCATAGATCCTCCCAATAGTCGTGGTGAGCCTCGGGCAGTACAAGTATGATATGTATGTCTGGCATGGCCTCAATGAATCTGTAGATGGTGCGCATGAGCACGGGCAGTCCGCATATAGGCAGAAACTGCTTTGGTATGTCGCCACCCATGCGCAGTCCCTTGCCTCCAGCCACTATCACAGCATAATCGGCATTCATCATTTCTTTATCAGATATCATTTCTTTTTGCGGATATCATTTCTCCATCAGATGGTTAAACATCATCCCTTCTTTGAGGGCATCGGCGGCACCATCACCTTTGAGAGCTTCGAGCAGGGTATAGGCAAAAGGCAGCGATGCAGCAGGGCCTTCTCCGGTTATGATGTTGCCATCCTTGCTACACAGTTGTGCGGTATAGATGGCGCCGTCCATATATTTTTCGAATCCAGGATAGCATGTGGCATGCTTACCGTTGAGCAATCCCAGTCCGCCCAATACTAATGGTGCTGCGCAGATGGCGGCAGTCCAGCGTCCGCTGTTGCAATGAGCTTTGAGTGCATCACGCAGCGGTTGGCAGTCATTGAGATTGGTGCTGCCAGGCAGTCCGCCAGGCAATACGAGCATCTCGGCATCTTGCCAGTCTACCTCGTTGAGGGTTATGTCGGCCTTGATGCTGACACCATGTGCTGACACCACTTCTGGTGTGTCATAGATACTCACTGTGTTTACTTCTACGCCAGCGCGGCGTAACACGTCTACGGGAGTGAGGGCTTCCACCTCTTCATATCCCGTTGCAAGAAATACGTATACCATATTACTATTTGTTTTATTGTTTTATTCCAGGCATTTTAGATACTGTCTGATGGTTTCGTGCAATCCCATATACAGGGCGTCGCAGATTAGTGCATGCCCTATGCTCACCTCGTTGGTCCATGGTATGAGTGTATGGTAATAGCTGAGATTTTGTAGGCTCAGGTCATGACCAGCATTGAGGCCCAGTCCGAGTTGTCGTGCTTTGATGGCAGCAGCCACGAATGGTTTGATGGCCTCTTCGCGGTTGGTGTCATATCCCGAAGCGTATGGTTCGGTATATAGTTCCACGCGATCGGCTCCAGCCTTATATGCATATTCCATCATCTCCTCGTCGGCATCCACGAATATAGATGTGCGTATGCCTTGTGTCTTCAGTTTGGCAGTCACTTCGGTGAGGAAGGAGAGATGCTCTTTTGTGTTCCATCCATGGTTGGAGGTTAGTTGTGATTCTGCATCTGGCACCATGGTCACCTGTGTGGGTTTCACTTCCATAACAAGATCTATGAACGAGGGGATGGGGTTGCCCTCGATGTTTAGTTCTGTGGTGATGATGGGTTTGATGTCTCTCACGTCCTGGTATCTGATGTGTCGCTCATCAGGTCTGGGGTGTACAGTGATACCCTCTGCACCGAAGAGTTCGCAGTCTATGGCTACCTGCTTCACGTCGGGGTTGTTGCCTCCGCGAGCGTTTCTTATTGTGGCCACCTTATTGATGTTTACACTTAGTTTGGTCATTATTCTTGTTTCCTTTCTTTTTTCTTATTTCAATAGTATAGTTAGTTGTATGTTTTTGAGTTATTCGTTTGTTTTGTCGTCCATATTCAACCGTTTGTCGCAGTATTCAAGCACCGCCATGCGATGAGTTATGAAGATAATGGTCTGCTCTTTGTTTTTGAGTATATTGGTGAGCAGCATTTTCTCCGTTTCGGGATCTAAGGCGCTGGTGGCTTCATCGAAGAGCATGATAGACCGTTTGCGCAGCAGTGCCCGTGCTATGGTTATGCGTTGCGACTGTCCTTCGCTCAGTCCACCTCCTTTCTCGTCGATGGTGGTATAGAGTCCTTCGGGCAGTTCGGCCACAAAGTCGGCGCATGCCGTGTGCAGTGCCTCCATCATGTCGTGGTCTGTGGCATTTGGGTCGGCCATAATCAGGTTGTCGCGTATGGTGCCGCTCATGAGCGTGTTGCCCTGCGGCACATATACCATGTTGCATCTCATGAGTGCCGACATGTTATGGTTTTGCTCATCATTATATATGGTAATGGTTCCGTACTTTGGTTTGAGCAGCCCAAGCAGCAGTCGTATGAGCGTGGTTTTGCCAGCTCCTGTCTCGCCGAGCACCGCAGTGCAACTGCCAGGAGGGAAGTCAAAAGACAGGTTATCGATAATATTCTCATCCCCATCATCATAGCCAAACGACACATTGCAGAGCTTTATGCCGCAGGGCGATGGCAGTGATATGTTTTCTCCGTCTTCCTCCTGTGGCATCTCCTCGAGTTCAATTAATCGTTCTGCAGCAGTGAGCACAGCCACAAAGGCTGGTGCCAGTCGGGTCAGGTCTTTGGCGGGGGTCTGTATCCTGTTTACCAGTTGCAGGAATGCGGTCATGGCGCCAAAGGTGATGGCATGCTGGCTCAACCTGTATGTGCTCCACAGAAAGGCTATAAGGAAGCCAATGGCAAAACCACCGTGCAGTGTCACATTAGACAATACAGAAAAACGTGTGCGCCTCTTCACGTGGTGGCGGAGGTTTATCTGTCTGTTGTCGAGTCGGTTTATTACCATATCGCCACATTCGAGTGTCTTGATGAGCATGCGGTTTTGTACTGTTTCCTGCAGTATGCTCTGCACTTTACTGTCGAAATTGCGTATGCGTCGTGTATACTTGCGCATCTTTGAGATGTATATCCTGCTGAGCAGCAGGAATATGGGTAGCATGCCCACAGTGATGAGTGCCAGCATGTAATCCATGAGGCATAGATATGTAAAGGCACCAAGAAACATCAGCAATGTAGATAGCATGTTGGGCAATGTCTCTGTGAGAAAGGTAACCACTGTAGACACATCGTTTTCCAACCTGTTGGTTATGTCGCCGCTATGATGGCGGTCGCGACCCTTCCATTCTGCCCTCAAGAGGCGGTCAAGCATCTGCCGTTGCATCTCGTTTTGAGCTTTGATGCCAAGGATATTCTTTATCCATATACGGGATATGTTCACACCAAACTCTGCAAACATGATTACTGCCATTGCCGACACCCATAGATAGAGCGAACCCTCTTCAGCCCCCGATGCAATATCTATGGAGCGTTGCATGGTGTTGACAAAGAGAAGACTTAATACCACACCCGCAATGCCAGCACAGACGTTCAGGATTGCCTGCCGCCTATTGCCGCACCATGCCTGCCATAACCATTTGGCTATGGCTTTGGTTCCATGCTTGGTCTTCATCCTGCCCAAAGGCATTATCCTTTGTATGTTCATTATCACCTTATCGCAAGACGGAAAAGTATTGTTGTCCGCCCCATTCCAACTGCAAATATACAACAATCATTTCTACATAACAATACTTGCATCGTTTTTTTTGATGCAAAATGTTATTTTTTTGCTCGTTGATATGCAGAAAATGGAAAAAATATATTAAGTTTGCAAACAAAATATCGTTGTGTGATGACATCTATATACCGTAACCTGCGCTTTGCCATCTTTGGCAATGTATATCAGCCTAAGAAGTCGGCATCCATTTTTAGGGTGCTCGAACTCCTGAGAGAGTACAACTCTCAGGTTGTCATTGACCGTGAACTCTATGATTTCCTCACCAAGCAAACGGGTGAGAAACTGAAAGGGGTAGGCATATTCAGTAACGATGATTTTGATGCCGACATAGTGCTGTCGCTGGGTGGCGATGGCACCTTCCTCAAGGCTGCCAGCAGAGTGGCCCACAAGGAGATACCTATATTGGGCATCAACATGGGACGACTGGGATTTCTTGCAGATGTGGGCATGCAGGAGTTTGAGGACTATCTCTGCTCTATCTATCATGACGACTATTTCATTGACGAGAGGGAACTGCTACAGATAAAAGCGGATGGTTTTTTGTTTGAAGGTCACGACTGTGCTCTGAATGATATAGCCATACTCAAACGAGATAATGCTTCGATGATCACCATACAAGCTTCTGTAAATGGCGAATATCTCACTACATATCAGGCAGATGGACTGATAATTAGCACTTCTACAGGTTCAACAGCTTATTCTTTGTCTAATGGTGGACCTATCATCGTGCCGCGAACCCATGTCTTCTCGATGACTGCCGTGGCTCCGCATAGTCTCAACACACGCCCCATAGTCATTCCTGATGATGCAGTAATCAAACTAAAGGTGCAGAGCCGCAATCATACCTACCTCGTGGCAATAGACGGCCGTTCGGAGCGATGCATAGAAGATGCTACGCTTAATATATCAAAGGCTCCATACAAGATTAGGATAGTGAAGCGTAGCGGCAATAATTATTTCAGCACACTGAGAGAGAAAATGATGTGGGGCGCCGACCGCAGAGGATAGACGCCCCATGTATGGGTGACATGCCGCCTGGCATGTGCTCAAACATATTGAATTATGGTTTGAGATATGGCTTTTTGTAATAGAGATATCTCTCCCACAAAAAGCGCAACCTGTGCTTCAATTTGTTTTCTTTAATGGGAGTTTTATATGGCGGAAACTCGAGGTTTCGACACTCCTCCTCAGTATATCCATCCACTGTCTTCATGCAATGCTGAACATACGAGTCTATCTCCTTGAGCCTTGGGTCGTGGCTCCATGTCTCGTGGAGATATGCGCCATACTGATTCAGCAGGTCGGTATTGTCGAGTGCTTTCCTCTGTGGCCCAAAGGCGAAATGGGCAATGAGAGCCCCACCGTAAAGGCAGTTTGACTGACCGAGCAGTGTAGGCTTGATAGAAGACATAAACTCTTCATCGTCGTCGGTAACAATGCCGCCAAACGCCTTCAGTTGACTGCCAAACCATACAATGGAATTGATGGAGAATCGGGTGATGCCCATCGGATAATTGCCACAATGCAGTTTGGTATACTCATTGTTTATCAGATAATTGTCAATAAACCATTGATGCAGTTCTTTGGCAAACTTGCCACTCTTTAGCAATATCTTGTCAAAGGGGTCTGCACGTCGATATCTCTTTATCGGCAATAATCCCTCGCACTGAAAAACATAAGATGTCTTCTGGTTGTTGATAACCATAGGAGACACCACAAAATATTGGGGATTGTCAATCCTAAACTGTACAATCTTTTCAAAGTATCCTGGTTCAATCCATACTATGTCATCATCCAGTTTGATATAGATGGTGTCTTCATCGCAGCAGTCCTTATAAAAGGCATTTATTGAATTGTTGCCGTCGATGATGCCGTCAGGCTGCCATACCAACCGTATCTTAGGATATTGCTTGGCCAACATTCTGAAAAATTCTATATCTCTAATATTCATGGTGTTGACCCATATATCATATCGGTCAACAATATCGCAACTCACAACCTGAGGCACAAGATATTGCATATATCTCCTTCGACCCGCAGCCGTATTGCATACTATCTTATAATTATTCTTCATTTCTTAGATGTCGTTTGGTGTTGCAAGTTATTTTCTGCAAAGTTACAAAAAAAAACAGAAAGACAAATGATTAATGTGATAATTTTTATACAATACAGAGATTATGTACAAAACTTGTCGTTTATTATTTGGAAAGTTGAGATATTGTTGCTACCTTTGCAGCACGTTGTTAAACAAGTAAAAAAGATACAGTTTTATTGTATCATTTAGTTGTTGCCCAGATTGATATGGAGATATATAATACCCCAAGCGACCATTCGCAATGCAAGCCTTTAGGCAAACTGTTGTCTGTAATCATTCCTACATATAACATGCAGGATTATCTGCCACGTTGTGTACAGTCATTGCTGTCTGCCCACAAGAGAGAACTTTTGGAAATCATTGTTGTAAATGACGGAAGCAAAGATAATTCTCTGAACATAGCATTGGGGTATGCTGAGAAATACCCAGACTCAATGGTGGTGGTGGACAAGGAAAACGCCAACTACGGGTCATGTATAAACGCAGGCATCAATGTGGCCACGGGCAAGTATATCAAGATTCTCGATGCCGACGACTGTTATGATACCGGGGCTCTTGATGAGGTGCTCTGTCATTTGGTAGATGTGGATGTAGACCTTGTGATAACAGATTTCGTGAGGGTCTATGCCAATGGAAAACAGAGCCTAAAAAGTTATCATCTACAGCCAAACACGGTATTGGACTATTCGCAAATAAGGTTCCAATCAGAGGTGTTTAAGTTATGGATGCATTCGGCTGCATACAGATTGGATAATCTCCGCAAACTCAACTACCACCAAACCGAGCATATTTCTTATACCGATGTCGAGTGGACATTCCTGCCTATGGTCACAGTCAACACTGCATATTATATCAAGGTTCCGCTATATAGGTATACACTTGGCCGCGAGGGGCAGACGGTTGATCCCAAAGTGGTTGCGGTCAAATTCGGTGATAATGTCAAGTGTACAATGAGCATGATAAAGTCGTATGTAGACTTCATTATGCTTGGAGACAAGGGCGCTTTCGAGCAGGATGGTTTCAAGTTTAACAACGAGGAAAACCTCGAAATGCTCGAAAAGAAACTGCTGAGGCGCATCAAGACAATTTATAAATTCTACCTGGTCAAAAACAGAAAAATCGATCTCAAGGAATTGAATGAGATGGACGTGCTTATAAAGAAAGTGTCGCCACGACTCTATTCCCTCTCAAACCAGTTTGTGGTCAGTTCTCCCGCATTTCCATACCATTTTGTGCATTCATGGAGAAAGAATGGCAATAGCCGTAGATTCAACCTCATGATAATGCTATACAGGCTTCTCAAATACCACAAATTGTAGGCTCTGACCTTCTGACTTTCGCTCCATTTCTCTCCACTCTGTGGGAGGAACCATATCCTTGGGCAGACGCTCCAAGTAAACATTGTTAACTCTCCGCACCCTATGGCTATTGCTTTATTAGCATGTGTGATGTGAGGTTGCGTCACCACCTATCGCATACCCATGAGGGTCGCGCGCGTGAGAAAGTTTAAAATTAATGTCACGTCACACCTAAAAATTATTATTCTCATTATCAAAGACATACAAATCTCGAAGTGTGACATTATTTTT
>JALFPC010000017.1 GCA_022782305.1 Prevotella sp.
TCGCGTAGCATCTCATTGGACACCCTTGAGGGTCGCGCGCGTGATAAAGTTTAAAATTAATGTCACGTCACACCTAAAAACTATTATTTTCATTATCAAAGACATACAAACCTCGAAGTGTGACATTATTTTTGAAAATGGGCGATTTTCGGCCTTTGAGGGGTAGGGTAAAGGGGGAAGGGCACCCATTTTGTCACACCCGTATGGGGTATTATGTCACACTTTTCAGATAATGTCACAGGGGGTATGGTGATGGAAATAGAATAATTGGGATATTAGCGCAAGAGCGATATGCGTTGGAGAGTAATTTTCGCTAAAGATACGCTATCTGATTAATCGTTGTAAATGTATAAAAGCAGTCATGTAAATATTTGCAAAAGCCCAATATAAATGTACAACACACTGCGTTTGGTTTATATTCCGCACTGCTGAATACATGTTCCGCACTGCTGAATATATGTTCCGCACTGCTGAATATACGTTCAGCACTGCGGAATATAACTCAGATGCCTTTTATATGGAAATATCAACAGGCACTGCGAAACAATATAAAAATAGTTTTGAACACCTGCTTATCTCTCATAGTTGGCACAAGAGATACTGCAATTGTCAGACTAAGAATGCCGTCCATACCACACAAACGAATCGGGTATACGTAGACAAAAAAAAGGAGGAAATAAGGTTAATATCAGTTAAAGTGACAATAAAAGAGAATAACGATACCTATTATATTAGAAATTTGTTGTACCTTCGCAGCGAAAAGTTGAGGAACGTACAAAACAAATCAATAATATTAACCAATAAAACAAGAAAATTATTAATAAAAACAGACAGCAAAGACCATCTACCCGAGCATACCTGTTTCTACCCCTAAGACGGGAGAAATCATCCGGTTCGCAGGTACAGCCCAAACAAAACAAAACTAATTATGCGCACGAAACGAACTGCGGCGCAAAAAGAAAACAAAACATTAATAACGAGAAAACATGAAAATGAATCTACTCAAATCGCTGATGGTAATAATGCTTATGGCATTTGGCATCACCAATGCGATGGCAGAGGTAGTGTCTTTCACCCCAAGCGCCACCAAGATACAAGGTGACTGCGATGGTTCAAAAGATGGTTATCCAGCTGCCACAAATTCAGGAACCAACTACTATGTAGCTGATGCCAAAGAGTGGACAATCACTCAGTCAGGCATTAGTAGCGGTGCTTTTAAAAACATTAACGCACCATATGGTGGTTCTTATATCCTTCTTGCCAAGTTTGACTGCTCAGCCAAACTTACAGGCATGAATATCCTCAAGGCTACACTGAAATACACCTCTAAATGTACTGTTAGCAAAAAAAATTCTAACGTTCAGTTGGCCAAGATTGGCACAAACTGGGAGCCTTCAACTGCCACATGGGGAAGCACCAATACCAGTGAGATCATGCAGGCTGAGGAAATCACAGCAGCCAACACAAATGTAGGTACCACTGCCAAGGACATTACTGTAGACGTAACAGAACTGCTCAACAATGATGAGGATAAGGTAGTGGCTTTCGCCCTTTATACCTACACTGCTCGCGAGCAGAAAATTTCCAATTATAGTCTCGAAGTAGAATATGTAGACCCATCTGCATCTGCTAATATCACAGTGAAGTATGTAGACGCTGATGGCAACGAGATTAAGGAAAGCACAACAAGACCTGAGGCTACAGGAGCAAGCGTAACTGTAAAAGACGAAGAAAAGGCACCTATCTACAATGCTGACCGCAGCAAGAAGTATGTCTATGCAAGCGATGACAGTGAGGGTAAGACTGTATTGGCTGACGGTTCAACCGTTGTAACCATCACATTCCGCGAGGCAGAGACTTGGTCATACAGTCTGAATGCTGTAGACAGCGAAGGCAACACACTTAAGGCAGGTATTGTGAGCGGCACCAACTTTGAGGGTGAGACCTTCGACCTTGGATATCCTTACGCAATCAATGTAAATGACACATTGTATACCACAGGCAAGAATTACAGCAAGGATGGCAAAGGTTATGTGATGTCATTCACCTTGGACAGCAATGGAAAGGGCAAAGACCTCACCTATTCTGCTACAGACAAGGGAAATCTTGTATATCTCTCAGAGGCAGAGAATATTGAGGGTCTCACATTGTGCAACAATGGTAATACCACTGTTCGCAGTTCAAATGCTGGTTCTGCATACGCAGCTGAGGGTCCTGTAACCTTCACAACCCTCGACCGTGGTATCTATAAATTGAGCGCCGTGGTTTGCGATGCAGCAAGCAAGACTGCTAACTCTACATGGTATTTCACAGCTGGCGGCGACACTATTATGAATTATGCTGCCACTGCAATCAACTGGGCCCAGGGCACATCAGACGACTTTATCGTTAAGAATGCCAGCACACCTATCGCACTCTGCCAGGGTGGCAATGCAAAACAGGGTGTAGACTTTATCTATATCCAGAAGACTGGCACTCTGCCAGAGCCAGAGACAGCATACATCGTATTTGCTGACTCTACATACGCAATGAGCAGCGGCAGCAGTACCGATGGCGACATCACCGAGCCAAAAGTTATCACTACTGGTTCGCTGACCACTACTATCTATCCATTCACAAGCGGAAACAGCGTTAACCGCATCTGGAACTCAGGCGGCAAGCCACAGCTCCGCATATATGGTGGCAAGGTTACCTTTGAGGTGCCAGAGGGCAAATCTGTCAGAAGCCTCGCCTTCACCTTCGATAGTAGCAAGAACGGAAGCAGCAGCTCTGCCAAGAGTACATTCAATGGTGTTGAGAACACCGATCCAGCACTGTGGGAAGGCAACTCTACAAACGTAGTGTATGAAGTAGCAGCTCAGGCCCGCATCAAGACCATCACTGCTATCATCGAGGATGCTGATGCTGAGACCACCACATACGCTCCAGCACCAGAGTCACTGCCAGTGGCTGAAAATATTGCCGCTCTGAAGGCTATGGAGAACAACACAGCCGTAGAGTTGAAGGTTGAGAATGCCAAGGTTACATTTAAGAATGGCAACAACATCTATATCGAAGATACTACAGGTGCATTGCTTCTCTACAACCTGGGTGTTGAGATGACCGAAGGCAAGGAGATTACTGGTAGCCTGAAGGGTAAGTTCACCATGTATGGTAAGGTAGCAGAGCTCACTGCTAACGACAGCACCGCCAACTCATCAATCGTTGAGACCCTCGGCGAGCAGTTCCTCGGCACTGAGATGACCGTAGCAGAGGCCAATAAGCTCGACAATATCTCTAAGATGGCAGTGCTCAAAGACCTTCCAATCGTAGAGAAAGATGGCAAGCACTATCTCGTGTATGGCACAGACACTATCATGATCTATGACAAGTTCAAGGTATTGTCAGCAGAATATGTATGGCCTACAGAGGTAAGCCAGATTACCGGTATCATCGACAACTACAATGGTGTGAACCAACTCGCTCCTTTAGCAGAATATGCTATCGTTGCCAAGGCAAACATCATGGAGGCAGAGAATATCGCTTCTCTCAACAACTATGAGAGCGGCACCGTTGTTAAGCTCATGCTCAACAATGCCCAGGTAATCATGAATTCCAACAACCAATATCAGATGGTAATCGGCGACAACACCGGTAGCGTTATTATTGGTTGGGACAGCTATGCAATGTTCAACAACACTGGCAAGTTTGCTGAAGGCAACATCCTTAACGGATATGTAGTGGCCAAGGCAAACAAGGAGAAAGGCAACTGGAAACTGGTAGTCAACGAGGAGATCTTCAAAGATAGTGTAACCTTTACTGAGGGAACTGTAGAGCCATTGGCCATCACAGTGGCAGAAGCTCAATACTTTGTTGGCAGATATGTTGAATTCAACAATGTGGTAGCAGAGCCAGATCAAAACGACGGCTTCGTTGGTAACATCAAGCAGGGCGAGGCTACACTGCCATTCGAAGATTTGTGGTGGCAACTTGATGAAGCAATCAAGGCAGCCAACTATGATTATTTCAGAGGTATTCTTCTTTATAACGATGAAAACGAACTTACACTGAATATTTATGGCGCTGGCGATCTGAAGCCCGTAGTGATTACTCCTATACCAGTAGTTGAAATCAATAAGATCGGCGACCTGAAGGATCTAAATGATGGTACACCTGTTAAGTTGACCGTTGAGAATGCCATTGTATCTGTATGTGAGATCAAGATGGCAGGTTTCTCTCAAGCTCCATTCATGGTGCTCGAAGACAACACTGGTGGCGTACAACTCGAGGTTGGTGACGGATTCAACACTATGTATGGTCTGGCCGACATCATCGGCATCACCAACGACAGCACCCAGGTAAGCGGTACTATCTGCGCTCAGTACACCAACGCATTCGGTTTGCACGAGTTGATATACGACGAATCTATGGAAGAGTCAACAATAACCATAACTCCTGGTGTTGCCCCAACAGCCACCACTATGACTCCTGCCCAAATCAAGGCAGCAGGCACATCTATGGATTATCGCCTGATCAAGATCGAGTCTCCTGTAATGGGCTACGACGCAAATGAGTACATGTGTACACTCACCAAGGATGGTGATTTTGTATACATCATGGACGACTTCGGCAAGTTGGCAATGAACGAGGAAACATATGAACCAATAATATTCGAGAACCTCGAGAGTGTATATGGTATCATCAACTCTGCCTTCGCTGAATCTGTTGGTAGCAATACCTTTACTCCTACTATCTTCGTACTGAATACCACTGGTATCAATGGTGTCAACAGCACTGTTAAGTCAATGGGCGACATCTACAACATGAATGGTGTTAAGGTGCGCAATGCAGGCGAAGACATGAGGGGTCTGCAGAAGGGCATGTATATCATGAACGGCAAGAAGATTATAATGAAATAATCATCAAACCCAACTGCTGCGCTATATATAAATAATGTATGGCGACAGTAAAAGAGCAAGAGGGTGTGTCAATAGTTTGGCGCACCCTCTTTTGTATTAGTAGGTGAGCAACCCACGTCACCCTGCCCGATAATGACTAATAATCAAAAATATGACATGGAAATAAAAATAATCATTAAAACGCTTTGTTGTTTGCATAAATATGTATACCTTTGCAGTGTCACAGGAATAAATATACAATTATGAGAATAAAGAACGATAGATTGGAAACACTGAGATTGATAATCTCAAGCAGGGAGATGTGCAATCAGGAACAGTTGCTCGAGGCACTGCGCAACGAAGGATATCAGTTGACTCAGGCCACACTAAGTCGCGACCTTAAGCAGCTCAATGTGGCCAAGGCCGCCACTATAAACGGTAATTATGTATATGTGTTGCCGAGCATGTCTATGTATAAGCGCATGAGCACCCCCAACAAGATAAGGGAGATGATGACTATCCCCGGCTTCAAGACTATCACCTTTTCGGGCAATATGGGTGTGATACGCACCCTGCCAGGATATGCCAGCAGCATAGCCTTCAATATAGACAACAGCAACATCAGAGACATTCTGGGCACCATAGCCGGCGATGATACCATCTTCATAGTGCTGAGAGAGGATGCCAACAAGGATGCCGTGATGTTTGAACTGAGCAAGGTGGTGCCCAACATGGGATAGTATCAGACTATGCAGATATCATACAGTAACAAGACAGGACTTATAACAACAGAAAGAATAGAGATGACAGGAGAGAACACAAGCGAAAGCCTTGAAAGCCAGCATTCTGCCGCAGAACAGCAGACGGCAGCATCCAACAAGGAACTAAAGATACTGGTGGCAGACGAGTCGCACGAGAAATATGTAGACACTATCTTGACCACCATATCAGAGGCAGCCAAGGTGAGAGGCACGGGCATAGCCAAGCGTACGCATGAGTATGTGGCCACCAAGATGAAGGAAGCCAAGGCAGTGATAGCCCTCTGCGGCGACGAGTTTGCAGGTTTCAGTTATATAGAGACATGGGGCAACAAGCAATATGTGACCACGTCGGGACTAATCGTTCACCCCAACTTCAGACACATGGGTGTGGCCAAGAAGATCAAGGATATGACCTTCACCCTGGCCCGCACGCGCTGGCCGCACGCCAAGATCTTCAGTCTAACCAGCGGTGCCGCCGTGATGACCATGAACACCCAGTTGGGTTATCAGCCCGTTACCTTTGCCGACCTCACCGACGACGAAGCATTCTGGCGCGGATGCGAGGGATGCATCAATGTGGATGTGCTTCACCGCACCGACCGCAAATACTGCATTTGCACAGCCATGCTCTATGATCCCGAAGAGCATCTGCCAGCCAAGATTCCTCAGGATGTGCTTGACAGAATCAAGATGATAGAGAAACACGACGAGACAGACGAAACAAAGAAATAACGATACGAATAAATATCAAAAACCAAATACAACAAGCATTATGGATATGAAAAAGAAAGTAGTGGTAGCCTTTTCAGGCGGATTAGATACCTCCTATACAGTGATGAAACTCAAGGAGGAGGGTTATGATGTGTATGCTGCATGCGCCAACACAGGTGGTTTCAGTGCCGAGCAACTCAAGAAGAACGAAGAAAACGCCTATAAGTTGGGCGCGGTGGAGTATGTAACCCTTGATGTGACCCACGAGTATTATGACAAGTCGCTCAAGTATATGATTTTCGGTAATGTGCTGCGCAACAACTGCTACCCCATCTCTGTATCATCAGAGCGCATCTTTCAGGCCATAGCCATAGCACGCTACGCCAAGGAGATAGGAGCAGATGCCATAGCACATGGTTCGACAGGTGCAGGCAACGACCAGATACGTTTCGACATGACATTCCTCGTGATGGCGCCAGGAGTGGAGATCATCACACTGACCCGCGACAAGAAACTGACACGAAAAGAAGAGGTGGACTATCTCAACGAACACGGATTCTATGCCGACTTCACCAAACTCAAATATTCATATAATGTGGGCATCTGGGGCACCAGCATCTGCGGAGGCGAACTCCTCGACCCCACACAGGGACTGCCCGAAGAGGCTTACCTCAAGCATGTGACAGCCACTGAGCCCGAGGCCACACTCGCTATCACCTTCGACAAGGGCGAGATAGTGGCAGTAAACGGCGAGCAGTTTGATGATAAGGTGGCAGCCATCCAGAAGATTGAAGAGATAGGTGCCAGCTATGCCATAGGTCGCGATGCCAACGTGGGCGACACCATCATAGGCATCAAGGGCCGTGTGGGCTTTGAGGCCGCAGCACCTAAGCTGATCATTGAGGCACACAGGTTGCTCGAAAAGTCGACACTGAGCAAATGGCAGCAGTACTGGAAAGACCAAGTGGCCAATTGGTACGGCATGTTCCTGCACGAGAGCCAGTATCTGGAGCCTGTGATGCCCGACATGGAAGCCATGCTCACATCATCGCAGCGCAACGTGACAGGCACAGCCATACTCAAACTGCGCCCATACGGATTTGAAACCGTGGGTATCGACAGCGCCAATGACTTGACCAAGTCTAAACTCGGCGAATATGGCGAGACACAGACCGGTTGGACTGCCGACGAGGCCAAGGGCTTCATCAAGGTGTCGAGCACACCACTGAGAGTTTATTACGGAATACATAAAGATGAAAAAAGATAATAGATTATGAAAAAGAGACTAACCCTTTCTGACGACAGGAAACTGGGCGGCGTATGTGGAGGCATAGCCGAATACTTCGATGTAGACCCAACACTCATTAGAATCGTATATGCCGCCCTCACGCTCTTCACAGCATTCTGCGGCATCATACTCTACCCCATCCTGTATATCATCATGCCAAGCAAATCAAAGGTGTTATGATAAGGATAGGAATACTTGGCGCCGCAGGATATACAGGCGGCGAACTCATCAGGCTGCTGCTCAACCATCCTGAGGCTGAGATAGTGTTTGCCAACTCAGAGAGCAATGCCGGCAACCTCGTGGCAGATGTTCACGAGGGACTATATGGCGACACCGAACTGCGCTTCACAGACGAGATGCCCTTCAACGATGTGGATGTGGTGTTTTTCTGCTTCGGACATGGCAAGAGCGAGGCTTTCCTCAAAGAGCATGCCATACCACAGCATGTGAAGATCATAGACCTGGCGCAGGACTTCCGCTTGGCTGCTCCCGGCAATGATTATGTGTATGGCCTGCCCGAGATAAACAAAGACAAGATAGCCACAGCGCAACATGTGGCCAACCCAGGTTGCTTCGCCACATGCATCCAACTGGCACTGCTACCAGCTGCCAGCATGAGAATCATAACCGAAAACGTGAGCGTGAACGCCATTACAGGCAGCACGGGAGCAGGACAGAAACCCTCTGCCACCACCCATTTCTCATGGCGAAACAACAACATGAGCATCTATAAGGCCTTCACCCACCAGCACGTGCCCGAGATAAGACAGAGCCTGACACAAGTGCAGGGGTATCTGGATGCCGACATCGATTTCATACCCTATAGGGGCGACTTCGCACGCGGCATCTTTGCCACAGCAGTGGTGAGAACAGACAAGCCGATAGAAGAGGTAATAGAAGGATATAAGCAGTTCTATGCCAATGCCGCCTTCACTCATTATGTAGACAAGGCCATAGACATGAAACAGGTGGTAAACACCAACAAGGCACTCGTACACTGCGACAAATACGGCAGAAAACTGCTCATCACCTCTACCATCGACAACCTGCTCAAGGGAGCCGTGGGACAGGCAGTGCAAAACATGAATATCATGTTTGGCATAAACGAAACAACAGGATTAAATCTGAAATCATCAGCATTCTAAATATGAAATTGTTTGACGTATATCCGCTCTTCGATGTCAACATCGTGAAGGGTAAAGGATGCAAGGTATGGGACGACAAAGGTCAGGAGTATCTCGACCTTTATGGCGGACATGCCGTGATAAGCATCGGTCACTGCCACCCACATTATGTGGAGATGATGGCAGCACAGATGAACACTCTGGGTTTTTATTCCAACTCAGTAATAAACAAGTTGCAAGAGCAACTGGCCGAGCGCTTGGGCAAGGCATGCGGCTATGACGACTATCAGCTCTTTCTGATAAACAGCGGAGCCGAAGCCAATGAAAACGCCCTGAAACTGGCTTCTTTCAAGACCGGACGCACCAGAGTGCTCTCGGCAGAGAAAGCATTCCACGGACGCACATCGCTGGCCGTGGAGGTGACCAACAATCCCAAGATCATTGCACCTATCAATGACAATGGTCATGTGACCTACCTGACTCTCAACAACCTCGAGGCATGGGAGAGCGAACTGGCCAAGGGCGACATCTGCGCCTGCATAGTGGAATGCATACAGGGAGTGGGCGGCATACGCATGGCCACCAAGGAGTTTATGCAGGGATTGCAGCTGGCATGCCGCAAATACGGTGCCGTGCTCATCTGCGACGAGATACAGTGCGGATATGGTCGCAGTGGCAAGTTCTTCGCCCACCAGTGGCTCGACATCCGCCCAGACATCATCACCTGCGCCAAAGGCATAGGCAACGGCTTCCCCATGGGAGCAGTGCTCATCTCACCTGAGTTCACACCCGAATATGGGCAACTCGGCACCACCTTCGGCGGCAACCACATGGCCTGCACCGCCGCACTGGCTGTGCTCGACGTGATGGAGCAGGAAAACCTCGTGGAGAATGCACACCTGGTGGGGCAGTATATCATCGACAGGCTCAACACAATGAAAGAATCAGAAAAGCATATCACCGACGTGAGGGGCGAGGGACTGATGATTGGCATAGAACTTGACATGCCGCATAAGGAAGTGAGAAGACAACTGCTCTTCGACCATCATATCTTCACGGGTTGCGCCTCTACTAATATCCTCAGGTTGCTGCCACCACTGTGCTTCACCCGCGAGATGGCAGACACCTTCTTAGACAAGTTATCACTCATACTGTCACGAATATGAAAATATCTATTATCGGAGCCGGAGCCATGGGTGGTGCCATGGCCGAAGGCATGCTCAAACTCGATGAGATGGCACCCGAAGAACTCACCGTTTGCGACCATAACAAACCTGTCATCGACCATTTCGCATCACTCGGTGCCAGCGTCACACAAGACAACGAGGCAGCAGCAAGAGATGCCGACATAGTATGCGTGGTGGTAAAACCATGGGTGGTAGAGAAAACACTCAAGGGGATAAAAGACGTGATGGACTACAGCAGGCAGACTCTCGTAGTGGTGGCAGCAGGAGTATCCTCATCGCAGATAAAGACATGGACAGACAAGGAGGGTAACACACCGCAGATATTCCTCGCCATGCCAAACATCGCAATAGAATTCAAGGAGTCGATGACATATATGACACCCGTGGATGCCGATGATAAGAACATCAAGCGCGTTTGCGACATCTTCGACCAACTCGGAGAGAGTATCATCATCGACGAAGACCACTACCCCGCCGCCACTGCTCTCTCATGCTCAATAGCATACGCCATGAGATATGCCAGAGCAAGCATAGAAGGAGCAGTGGAACTGGGTTTCAAGGCCAAGATGTCGCAGAAGATCGTGCTGCAAACCATGAAGGGAGCCATATCGCTGCTGCAGCAGACAGGAGAGCATCCCGAGGCAGCCATAGACCGCGTGACCACACCTGGCGGACTGACCATCAGAGGTCTCAATGCCATGGAGCACGGCGGCTTTACAAGTGCCGTAATCAATGGTCTCAAGGCCGGAATGAAGAAATAAGTATTATAAACAACAGCAAGGCCCGAGCCCCTCACAGGCCATCCATAAATGGAGATAACAGGGGGCACAAAACACTATGAACGATGCGATAAAACAGATAGGAGAGCGACTGCGCGGACTGCGCGACGTGCTCGACATCCCAGCCGAAGACGTGGCAAACCTCTGCGGACTGGATATAGACACATATTTGAAAATGGAAGAGGGCGAAGGGGAATTGTCTATCAGTAACCTGCAGAAGATTTCAAAGGAATATGGCATTGCACTCGATGTGCTGCTCTTTGGCGAAGAACCACACATGAGCCATTACTTCCTGACACGCAAGGGACAGGGCATGAGCGTGGAGAGACGCAAGGAATATGCATACCAAAGTCTGGCAAGCGGATTCAGAGGCAGAAGTGCCGACCCATTCATGGTGACCGTGGAGCCCAAACCCGAAGATCATCCAGTGCATGCCAACTCTCACCAGGGACAGGAGTTCAATTTCGTGACCGAAGGAACACTCGAACTGACCATTGGCAAGAAAACACTCGTGCTCAACGAGGGCGACAGCATCTATTTCGATGCCACACAGCCTCATTGCATGAGAGCTCTCAACAACAAACAGGTTAAATTCCTCGCCATCATTTTCTAATCACAGTGTAACATAGATGCCACAAAACAATATTCAGACATCATGATTGAAAGATTCTTAAAACAAACAACATTCGCATCACAAGAGGACTATGCTAACAACCTCGAGTTTATCATACCCGACAACTTCAATTTCGCCTACGACGTGATGGACGAATGGGCAAAAGAGCAACCAGACAAACTGGCACTGCTCTGGACCAATGACGAAGGCGAATGCATACGTTTCTCATTCAAGGATATCAAAGAGCAGAGCGACCGCGCAGCTGCCTATCTCATGAGCCTCGGCATTGGCAGCGGCGATATGGTGATGCTCATCCTCAAGAGACGCTATGAGTTCTGGCTCGCCATGCTCGCACTGCACAAGATAGGGGCTGTGGCCATTCCCGCCACACACATGCTCACAACACACGATATCGTATACCGCAACAACCGCGCCAGCGTGAAGGCCATCATCTGCGCCGGCGAAGAGTATATTATGGAGCAGGTGATTGGTTCCAAGGCCGAGAGTCCCACTCTCAAGACGCTGGTGAGCATTGGTCCGCGCCAAGCTGAGGGTTTCCACGACTGGCATAAGGAATGGATGGATGCGCCCACCTTTGTGCGCCCCGAAAAAAACAACAACGACGATACCATGCTCATGTATTTCACCAGCGGCACCAGCGGCGAACCCAAGATGGTGGCACACGACTATCTCTATGCACTGGGACATCTAACCACAGGTGTATACTGGCATAACCTCGCACCCGACAGCATACACCTGACAGTGGCAGACACTGGATGGGGCAAGGCCGTATGGGGCAAATTCTACGGACAATGGTTTGCAGGCGCCGCAGTATTCGTGTTCGACCATGAAAAATTCACCGCCGACAAAATACTCAGACAGATAGAGAAATATCATATCACCTCTTTCTGCGCACCACCCACAGTATACCGATTCCTCATACACGAGGATTTCAATAATTATGACCTCTCGTCGCTGAGATACTGCTGCACGGCAGGAGAAGCACTCAACCCCGCAGTATTTGACAAATTCAAATCGCTCACAGGCATAGCACTCATGGAGGGATTCGGACAGACCGAGACTACCATGACACTGGGAACCATGCCATGGACAACACCAAAGCCAGGCTCCATGGGACTGCCTAACCCACAGTATGACATAGACCTGATAAAACCCGATGGTACACCATGCGAGGATGGCGAAAAGGGAGAGATAGTGGTGCGCGTCAACAATACCAAACCCGTGGGACTGTTTAAATGCTACTATCGTGATGAGGAACTGACCAAAAAGGTATGGCACGACGGACTCTATCATACGGGCGATGTGGCATGGCGAGATGAAGACGGATACTACTGGTTTGAAGGACGCATAGATGATGTGATAAAATCAAGTGGTTATCGTATCGGCCCCTTCGAGGTGGAGAGCGCACTCATGACCCACCCCGCAGTGGTGGAATGTGCCATCACAGGAGTGCCCGACGAGATTCGCGGCATGGTGGTAAAAGCCACCGTGGTGCTGCATAAAGACTGGAAGGCAAAAGCTGGAGATGAGTTAATCAAGGAACTCCAAAACCATGTGAAGCATGTGACCGCACCTTATAAGTATCCGAGAATAATCGAATTCGTCGACGAACTGCCCAAGACCATAAGCGGCAAGATACGCCGTGTGGAGATAAGAGAGAAAGACAAGGCGAAATAACGACAAAGGATTAGGCGAAACAACAAAAACAAAGGATCAGGCGAAATGAGAATAGTCATCAAGGTGGGCAGCAATGTGCTCACACGACGAGACGGACATCTCGACACCACCCGTGTGTCGGCAATAGTAGACCAGATAGCATGGCTCAAACAGCAGGGACATGAGGTGATACTCGTATCTTCGGGTGCCGTGGCATGCGGCAGACGCGAACTAACAGTAAGCCATGACCTCGATACCGTGGAGCAACGACAGCTCTTCTCTGCTCTCGGACAGGTGAAACTCATCGGTCTCTATTACGACCTCTTTAGGGAGTATCATATCAATATCGGACAGATACTGACAATGAAAGAGAACTTTGAACCCGGCGAGCAGTATGACAACCAGAAAGCATGCATGACGGTGATGATAGACAATGGCGTGGTGCCCGTGGTCAACGAGAATGACACCGTTTCGGTGACAGAACTGATGTTTACTGACAACGATGAACTCAGCGGACTCATTGCCAAGATGATGAATGCAGACATGCTCATCCTGCTCAGCAATATTGATGGTATCTATACAGGCAATCCCGAATCGCCTGAGTCGGAACTCATCGAACGGGTGCCTCTGGGCTGCGATATCAGCCAGTTTATACAATCGTCGAAAAGCAAAGAGGGACGAGGCGGCATGACATCTAAATATGCCACTGCCACCAATGTGCAACAAGCAGGCATCAGGGTGATGATTGCCAATGGCAAACGTAATGACATTCTCATACAACTCGTGAGCAACCCCACGGAAACTAAACATACGGAATTTGAAGTGGCTATAAACAGATAGTATTTGAAGTGATATGAACGAGATATTCGCAAAAACAAAAAAGGCGAGCCGCACATTGGCAGCCCTCACCGACAATGAACGCAATGAGGTGCTCACGGCGGTGGCTGATGCTATATGCTCGCAGAAAGATAGAATCCTGAAAGCTAACAGCAGAGATCTGCAGCGCATGGAGCCCGCCAACCCTCTCTATGACCGACTGCAACTCACCAATGCACGACTCGACGGCATAGCAGCAGACATGCGCAAGGTGACCACGCTACCATCGCCATTGGGACGCATACTGAAAGAGACCACACTGCCAAACGGACTACATCTGCAGCGCATCAGCGTACCCTTCGGAGTGATAGGCATAGTGTATGAGGCGCGACCCAATGTGACCTTCGATGTCTTTGCTCTGTGCTTCAAGAGTGGCAATGCCTGCGTGCTCAAGGGGGGCAAGGATGCCGACGACAGCAACCGCGAAGAGGTGGCCATCATCCATGAGGTGCTGCGCCAGAAGGGTATAAACGAGGATGTGGTGACCCTGCTGCCTGCCACTCATGAGGCTACTGCCGAGATGCTCAATGCCGTAGGCTTTGTAGACCTCTGCATACCACGAGGCGGCAGAAAACTAATCGATTTTGTGCGCGACAATGCCCGCATACCCGTTATTGAGACTGGCGCAGGGGTTGTAAACACATATTTCGATCTGCATGGAGATGCCGACATGGGTGCACGGATCATCAATAATGCCAAAACAAGGAGAGTGAGCGTGTGCAATGCTCTCGACTGCCTCATCATACATAAAGACCGACTCGCTGACCTTGGCACACTCTGTCAACAGCTGCAGGAGAGCAAAGTGGAGATAATAGCCGACGAAAGAGCATATGCAGCACTCGAAGAACACTACCCCGGGCCGTTGCTCTCCACTGCCAACGATAGCACCTTCGGCACTGAGTTTATGGCTTACCGCATGGCCATCAAAACCGTGGACTCCATAGACCAAGCCATTGACCATATAACACGTTACGGGTCGGGGCATAGCGAGGCTATCATCACCAACGACAGGCAAAGTGCTGAAAAATTCAAAGCAGAAGTGGATGCGGCATGCGTATATGTTAACGCTCCAACAAGCTTCACCGACGGAGCACAGTTCGGACTGGGTGCCGAGATTGGTATAAGCACACAGAAACTGGGTGCGCGTGGACCTATGGGACTCGAAGAGATTACCACCTACAAATGGATTATTGAGGGTAACGGACAGGTGAGAAGCAAATAGCCAACCTTATAAACAAGCGAGTGACAAACAAAGAAAAAACAGAATTATTACACATTTATCATATATGAAGACATTCCAGTATGTTGAAGACCTCGGCGACCTTAACAAGGCGCTTGCAGAGGCACAAGAGATTAAAAACGACAGGTTTAAATACCAGCACTTGGGCAAAAACAAAACCCTTATGATGGTATTCTTCAATAATAGTCTGCGCACACGACTCTCAACACAGAAGGCTGCCATGAACTTGGGTATGAACGTGATTGTGCTTGACGTGAATGCCGGTGCATGGAAACTGGAAACAGAGCGTGGAGTGATTATGGATGGCGACAAGAGTGAGCATCTCCTCGAGGCTATCCCCGTGATGGGATGCTATTGCGACATCATCGGCGTGCGCTCGTTTGCTGGTCTCACCGACCGAGATTATGACTATGCCGAGACCGTGATTAACCAGTTC
>JALFPC010000026.1 GCA_022782305.1 Prevotella sp.
CATCGTCTTGTGATGCCAAAGTCGCATGCATATCCAATCTCCGATACTGCCACCTATGGCAGCCATCGTCAGCAGTGTAGTCTCAGATATGTTCCATTGGTATTCTTTGCCTTGTACTTGTCAATGCCGTACAATAGGAATGTGGCAATATTGACAGCAACGATATAATAAAGAATAATATTCATCATCTCAATGCCCTTTCCGCTTCCATGGTTTGTACACAGATATTATGGTCACAAAGGTCAGTAGCACTATTTGGAGAAGGCCAGCATAGGCATTTGCAGTCACGTTATGCCAATACTGCGCAGCATCACCGTTGCCCTCCATGAGAGCCTTGCCTATCAGCACATTTTCCTTTACCAATGGTCCCATGTAGAACGTGCCGAAAAGAATCATGAACAGGGTTAGCACCCATTTCACCGTGAGCCATCTGTGCTTGAAGAAGCCCCAGTTGGTAAAAACACCATAGACAATACCCGTGAGCAGACACCCGACAGCTCCAGGCACCAGTATCTTCATGTCAATGGCTTCCAGAATCTCTGCCACCCAATACATTCCTGCCGCATCCTTTACCACTACAAGGTGCCGCAGCAGATTCATGGATATGGCAGAGCCAAACCACGCTATGGCACACACAAGGTGTATCACCTTCAATGCCTTCATCCCTTTTGTAGACAGTTTCTTCATCATTTATCTGCTTTACAGACTGCTTTTTCTATTATACGTATTCTTTTTACTCCATGTATTAGCAGCAGCAGTGCAAAACTAATACCTATTTTGTAATGTAAAAGACCGACCTGTGTGTTTACGCCCCATATTACAAGCAGGGCAATTCCTGAAAACACAGTGGATATGGAAACCATAGTCAGCATGGTTGTCATAAACCGTTTACGGTTGATTGTGCTTCGACGTACATGTTTGAACCAAGCCCAATGAGTGTGGATGTGATAGGCAAGCAGTATGGTAAACGAAACTGATAAGACAGAATGAATAACAGCCCAAATTTCCCATGTATTATGGTTACTTCCATGTCCCGCTATGTGCAAGCCTATACCAGACAGAATCGTAAGAAGTCCCAGAGGATATAGCCCACAATCAATTTTAAAAATCTTCTTCATTGGTATATTGTCTTTATAATTATTTTGTGATCAATCAAATTAGCAGTAGATATGTACACTCTGTCATAATCCAGCCTTCGATGAAGTCAACGTCCAACCATGTTCGCCATGGTAAATCATCTGCCGGGTCATGCCACCGTCAATGCAGATGTTCTCGCCCGTGATGAAACCTGCCTTGTCAGAGCAGAGAAAAAGCACCATATTGGCTATATCCAATGGATTGCCAACTCGTCCTGCCGGTTGTTGGGTGGCATCTGAACCTTCGTAGACAGTGCATGCTGCGTCAATCCAACCAGGCGAGATACTGTTTACACGAACCTTTCCGGAAAGACTGACTGCCAAGGCGTGAGTCAGAGCCGCTATGCCACCTTTTGCTGCCGTATAGCTTTCCGTCTGTGGCTGACTCATACGGTCACGCGAGGAAGATATATTGACAATAGAAGCACCTTCTGCAAAATGTGGAGCAAAGAGTTTTGTGAGATAGAACGGAGCTGTGACGCCAACACTCAGGGCATATTGGAACTCCTCATAACTGCACTCGTTTATGCCCTTCATCAGTGGCAGGGCATTGTTGATGAGATAATCCACATGCCCGTGCTTGGCAATCACATCCTTTGCAAACTGCTCCAGCACCTGTTTATCAGCAAGGTCACCAACAAAGTAGTTGCCCTGCTGTTTATCGATTACACAAACAGTTGCTCCAAGTTTCTCAAATTCTTCTGCAATACATCTTCCGATGCCTTGCGCACCGCCTGTTATGACGACTATTTTATCCTTGAGATTCATTTTTCTTTTGATATTTTGTTAACTGTCAATGTAGGCAGAATGACCAATAACCATATCTCCATCAATGCGTAAGAGTCGAAATAGCCAGCCAATGTATAACATATCGAAACTGCCTTGTTCGTGTTATAGTTGCCATGGCTACCTTCCTGTAGTCTCAGACGAGTGACCAACGTCCATTGAATGTTCTATATGACAGGGATGGATTGTGGTAGTTCGTTCATTTCCTGAATAGGTACGGTAGCCCCAGGTTCAAGTTTTTACAAATTTTGTTGCAAAATTAAGGTCTTTTCTTCTAAAAACAGACTAAATAGATGTAAACATCACGATGAAAGCAAAAATAATGACGAGAAAACCAATAGTCTGCAACATTTTGTGTATTTTTGCATGAGACAAATGTTTTTCCGTCAGTGCAGGCAGGATGCATTATTATTGTCTATTTTGCATTCGTACACTTATCACAACAGGACGTTGAATCAAGGTCTCACTATATAAATATAATGTATTATGAAGAAGGAAAATATCTACACAGACGAAGAACGCTATTGGATGAAAGGTGGAAATGGCGGAACTTTACCAACTCGCATTACCCCATCCAAAATCGGCTCAGGTGCGGAAGTCCGTGGATAGCCCACCAGGCATGTTAACCAAAAGATCATCATCGCACGGTACATGTTTTCCAATAAAAAGTAGTACCTTTGCATCATGGCAAAGAAGACT
>JALFPC010000040.1 GCA_022782305.1 Prevotella sp.
TTGGCCAATGCCTTGAAATATATCCTCTCCGTGTCTTTGCCCTCAGAGGCTATGACTATCAGGCGGGCGTCTCGAAATGCTTCGCGACGTTCACGCATCAAACTATTCCTACTTCGCATCGTCCCAATGAATATTATTCAATTCGCCAAAGAACGGAATCGCTCCATAGCGACCATTCAGATAACCTTTCTGCACATTTTCCCTCGGCTTATACTCGCAGAGTGAAGACAAATGGCTTTCTCCTTTCTTGTCTTTTTCTACAAACCAGACTTCATCCTGACGGATAGGGGCGGTAGAAAGAAGATTGGACTCGTGTGTAGTGCATATTAGCTGCATTTGCGAATCGCTTTTAAGCAGGCTGTTGTACATCTCCAATAATTTCAATGTCAACATTGGATGCAAACTCCTATCGACCTCGTCAATCACATAGACCGCATCATTTGCACGCATATCTATAAGCATTGGAATGAAGTCGAACAAACGTGACGTTCCATCAGATTCTTCGAACATTTCGAATATATAGTCTGAGTTGCAGTCTTCCTTCTTGTGGATTGTTTTCAGCTCATGCCACTTCAGATTCTTCGACTTATCTTTTTCTGCAAAGATGAAGCGGTTCTCATTGTGAATCACAACACCAGTTTCGTAGCCTTTGCCTTCAAGACTTTCCTCAATCTTTTGTCTGATTTCGTCGGGAATGCCCAATTCTTCAGGTTTAGACTCTACGCGACGAAGGTCTGAGATTCCTGTTCCAAAATAATTTAGCAGTTCTCGCATCACAGTCCTGAACTGAGTGTCGTTCACAACTCGGAATGGGAAATCCGTTCTATGAGTATTGGGGAAGATGATATTTAGATTTTCAAACCATTTACGAGCAGACTTAATCGTATCTATTCCCTTTCCGTTACGCTTGATATACTCACTTAAGAAAGTACCCTTGGTAGGAGTACCATCAATTAGGAACTTCAAGAATTGTCCATCCTTATCCTTTAAGAACTGAGGTGCAATAGTATTATCCCAACTGTCACCATTGCGTTTACGCTCAAAAATCAAGGTGTCATTGCGGCTGCCAGTCTTATATAGCCATTCCTCAAGTAAGCCGCCCTTTGTGAAAGCTACTCCATAAGCAAAGAACTGGTTGTCTGCCTTGAACTCCAATTCGATACTCGAACGCTCCAGGGGTTCATCAGTCATCTTGAAGTAATTATTTTTGAGGTTGCTCCAGCCATTCAAGGCAAACTCTTTGATAATCGCCAAACATTTTATGATGTTTGACTTTCCTGAAGCATTGGCACCATAAATCAATCCCATGCGGAGCACAGATATATCATCTCGCTTCTCAGCACGTGACACTTGTAACGGCAATTGGTCGCTCTTGCTGGCAGTGAATAAGATGCGCGTTTCCTTGTTAAAAGAGTAAATGTTTTCAAATTTGGCTGACAATAACATAATGACGTCTGATATTTTGTGAAATTTCGTTGCAAAGATAGCATATTATTTCAAGTCACAGACAATTAATCGCGTTAAATATGTATAAATACGACAAATAATCATGTATTGTATTGTTATTTTTGTCAGTTGTTGATGTAATTTTGTTGCAAATTTGACTTTAGCTTGATGTTTACAAGAATAATAAAAAGCGCTATGACGTGTTCGTCAAAACTGGGCGCAGAAAGGAGGTGTAATAGATGAGAAAAACCAACATGTCTCTGCAAGTCTTATTTCGCCTCATTCTTGGCGCAGCGGTATTTCTTTGGCGATATGCCTATGGTTTTGGTAAACAGACGCGAGAAATAATAACTGTCGTCAATGCCTACCTTGGCACATATCTGATTGATCTTTAGATCGGTGGTTTCAAGCAGTTTGCAGGCTAACTGTATCTTGAGGATATTAAAATAGTTGTGGGGGGAATGGCCCGTTTGATTGCGAAAGAGCAATGATAGTTGCGAAGGAGAATAGCCGATGAATCTGCAAAGGTCATCAAGGCGCAATTTCTTTTCGATATTCTCATTCATATATCGCACCGACATATTGACAATGTCAGAAGAATTGATGCGCTGCTGCTGAGAATTGTATTTGCGAAAATGGCTTAGATAGCGAAACGAAGCCAAGAAACCATAAAGCAGCGAGGCAGCATAGCGCAGGTTGTAGATATTGTAATTGTCGCTGAGTGTGAGAAAGATATCTTCGAAGATGGTGTTGCGATCAGAGATGCGCGATGTGGCACCCGGCAGTATATCGATGGGGGAGCAACTGCCATCGTCGAAATAGCATGCGCAATGACCTGTGAAATGAACCCAATAGATAGTCCATGGATCATGGTTGTTGGATGCATACTCATGAGCCTCTCCCTGTGGGATGATAAAATACTGATTCTCTTTCACCTCATGTCGCTTGCCCCTGATATGATACCATCCGCTGCCTTTGATGCAATAAATCAGAATATACTGTGCCACCCCCTGCTGGCGCTTGCGGTAATGATATATGGCATGCGGATAAAAGCCTATGTCGGTGATATAGAGGTTGGCAAGCAAACCATCATTTTCGCATGCCCGTATAATCATGTCTGGCAGAGATATGGAGCGCTCGCCCGAAAAACCATCACTCATCCTTATCATAACAGAATATTTTTTATCTGGGTTTGTAGTATGGGTGCAAAGATAAGTGTTTTATTTCTGATAATCGTAATATTGTACATCTTTTATTGTTTTTTTTCTATTGCCAGGCAGGCTTATTTAATATACCTTTGCAGCCAGAAACAACAAACAATATTCCCCCCAAAAAGAAAAAACGATTATGAATGCAAAGGTTTACACGTATTTCATCTGCCTTGTGGGAGCATTGGGCGGACTACTCTTTGGTTATGACTGGGTGGTCATAGGCGGAGCGAAACCATTCTATGAAGCATATTTCGGTATTGCAGATTCGGCCAGCGATCAAGGGCTTGCCATGACCATAGCATTGATAGGATGCATGGTGGGAGCCATGACAGTGGGATGGCTGGCAGACCGCATTGGTCGCAAGAAACTGCTCACTATCTCGTCGATAATCTTTCTCGTGTCATCGCTGGCTACAGGAGCCGTGAGCACCTTCGACACCTTTCTTATTGCACGCTTCTTCGGAGGCATGGGCATAGGACTGGCTTCGGGACTCTCGCCCATGTATATAGCAGAGGTGGCCCCTGCCGACATCAGAGGGCGCATGGTTTCGCTCAACCAGATGATGATAGTGTTGGGCATACTGGCAGCACAGATAGTAAACTGGCTCATAGCACAGCCCATGCCCGCTGGCATCACCGAAGAGGCCATTGCTGCCACATGGAACGGACAGATGGCTTGGCGATGGATGTTTTGGGTGCCCATGATACCATCAGCCGTATTCCTCATCTTCAGTTTCTTTATTCCAGAGAGTCCGAGATGGATAAAAATGAAAGAGGATAGGGCAGGGGGAACCACGACCCAAGAGGAGCGCAGTCAGTCAGTGCAAGGAGGATTTTCGGCGCTATGGTCTCATTCTTCCATATTGCTGCTCGGCCTGTTTATAGCCGTGTTTCAGCAGTGGTGCGGCACCAATGTGATATTTAATTATGCCCAAGAAGTGTTTCAGCAGGCAGGTTATGAGATTGGAGATGTGCTGTTTAATATCGTAATCACGGGCATTGCCAATGTGGTGTTTACAGTTATCGCCATTCGCACAGTAGACAAAGTGGGCCGCAAACCACTCATGATGCTTGGAGCAGGTGCACTCTGCATTATCTATGCCCTGCTCGGTGGATGCTATTATCTGCATGTGACCGGCGTGGGAGTGATACTACTTGTGGTGCTCGCCATAGGGTGCTATGCCATGACACTGGGGCCCTGCACTTGGGTGCTCATATCAGAGATCTTCCCCGACAAGGTGCGCTCGCTCGGAGTGGCCACTTGCACCTTTGCTTTGTGGGCAGGGTCGTCAACACTTACATACACTTTCCCATTCCTAAATAAGTGGCTGGGCAGTTATGGCACTTTTTGGATATATGCCGCAGTGTGTGCCATGGGATTTATGGTGTTTGCACTCAAACTGAAAGAAACGAAAGGCAAGAACTTGGAATGATATCCTATGTAAAGAAGAAATAAAAAACCATCATACTAATTTAAAACAAAGCAGATCTATTATGGTAAAAGCATGGAGAGAGGATGTGGTAATACCTACTTATGAGGTGGGAGCGCCAGACAAAAATCCAATGTATCTCGAAAAGAGAGTGTATCAGGGGTCAAGTGGTGTGGTATACCCTTATCCCGTGATAGAGAAGATTAACGACAAACCCGTAGACCACACATGGCATGCCGTGTTTATTGAAAACGAATATATAAAAGTGATGGTGTTGCCCGAACTCGGAGGGCGCATACAGATGGCATTCGACAAAGTGAAAAACAGACACTTCGTTTATTATAACCATGTAATCAAACCAGCACTCGTGGGACTTACAGGTCCATGGATTAGTGGAGGCATTGAGTTTAACTGGCCACAACACCACCGCCCATCCACCTATCAGCCCGTAGACTCTACCATAGAGGAAAACGCTGATGGAAGCGTGACCGTTTGGGTAAACGAATATGAGCGCATGTTTCACCAAAAAGGTGCTGCCGGATTTACACTACGCCCAGGAAAGGCATATCTCGAGATAAAAGGACATCTGTATAATGGTACTCCTCTGCCGCAAACATTCCTTTGGTGGGCAAACCCCGCAGTGGCAGTGAATGACTATTACCAAAGCGTGTTTCCACAAGATATCAATGCCGTGTTTGACCATGGCAAGAGAGCAGTAAGCACCTTTCCCATTGCCACAGGCACTTATTACAAAATGGATTATTCGGCTGGAGTAGACATCTCCAACTACAAGAATATAAAGGTGCCCACCAGTTATATGGGCGTTAACTCAAAATATAATTTCGAGGGAGGGTATGAGAATGATAGTCGCGGAGGCATGCTGCATGTGGCATCACATCATGTGTCGCCGGGCAAGAAACAGTGGACATGGGGGAATGGCGATTTCGGACAGGCATGGGACCGCAACCTCACCGACCATGACGGACCATATATCGAACTCATGGCTGGAGTGTTTACCGAAAACCAACCCGACTTTACATGGCTTATGCCATACGAAGAGAAGAGATTCACACAGTATTTCATGCCTTATCAGGAGGTGGGCATAGTGAAAAACGCATCAAAGGATCTGGTGCTCAATATCGACAAGAATAGTGATGGCAGCGTGTGGATAAAATTATATGCCACCAGCAAACAACTGGTGCACGTGGTGCTGAAAAACGACAACGGTACCATATATTACGAACACGAGGCAATGCTCAGTCCAGAGGAACTGCTAATAGAAGAGCATATAGATGTGAAGGGTGCACCACTGAGCGCACTGACCCTCTCTGCCAACAACCTGCAGTGGCATGCAGAAGCAGATGAAATAAAACCAATACCTGATCCCGCCGAGGCTGCACTTACACCCAAAGACACTAAAACCAATGACCAACTCTTTCTAACTGGTCTACATCTTGAGCAGTACAGACATGCCACATGGAGCCCTATGGATTATTATGAAGAAGCATTGCGACGAGATCCAGATGACTATCGTTGTCTTAATCAGATAGGATTATGGTGGCTGCGCCACGGACGATTCGACAAAGCAGAACCTTATCTGCACCATGCACAGAGAGTGCTGTATAAACGGAACCCCAATCCATACGACGGAGAACCTCTCTATAACCTGGCTCTATGCCTTAAATACCAGGGCAGAAACAATGAGGCGTATGAATGGTTTTGGAAGGCGGCATGGAGTTATGCATGGCGATCTGCTGCTCTATATCAAGCTGCATGTATCTCTACGGCAGAGGGTAGGTATGATGATGCTCTCGAAGAGGTGGAGGGCAGCCTGGCATGCAATGTACACAATCATAAATCAATTGCACTCAAGGCCACTATCCTGCGTATGATGGGGCACAATGATGAGGCCCTGGAGGTGTGCAGGAAGAGCAAGGTCATAGACCTGTTTAACTATGGTTGCCGCTATGAGGAATATCTCCTTACGGGCAGTAAGGCAGCAATAGACGAACTCACAGACATCATGCACCAGCAATCTAATAACTATGATGAACTCGCACTCGACTATCTGGCTTGTGGACAGCGCGATACTGCCAATGACGTGTGGAGACTAGCAATACAACAGAATGCAGCGACGGCTATGACTTATTATTATATGGCAGACTATAATATGGCTATGAAAGCAGATATCAGCTATTGCTTCCCAAACAGATTGGAGGATATCATAGCTCTGAAGGCTGCCATTGATGACAACCCCAGCGACGGCAAAGCTCATTACCTGTTAGGCACGCTCTATTATGGTGCACGACAATATGATGCGGCACGTGAGAACTGGGGAAGAGCTTCGGAGTTGATCCCACACTTCCCTACAGTATGGCGCAATCTCGCTCTCTATGAATACAATAAGCAGCATAATCAGCAACTGGCTCTGGAGTATATGGAGAAAGCTTTTGCACTCGACACAACAGACGGACGCATTCTCATGGAACTGGATCAACTATACAAAAAAATGGGGCGCGACCATCAGACGAGACTCTACAACCTAAGACAATACCCGCAACTCATAGCCCAACGCGACGACCTGCTGCTTGAGGAGATTACACTGCTCAACCTTACAGGGCAGTATCAGGAGGCTATGGAGATGCTCGATGCACATCATTTCCATCCATGGGAAGGTGGCGAAGGTAAGGTAAGCGGACAATACCAGTTATCTCGTGTTGCACTGGCCAAACAGGCTATTGATGGGGGCGAGTATGACAGGGCCATAGGTCTGCTCGAGCAGTGTCTCGTGTATCCACATAATCTTGGCGAAGGCAAACTATATGGTGCACAGGAGAATGATTTCTATTATTTCCTCGGCTGCGCATACGATGCCAAGGGTGAAAAAGAGAAAGCTGTAGAGTGCTGGACGCAAGCAACCATGGGTACACAACAACCTGCTGCTGCCATGTATTATAACGATGCCAAACCAGACAAGATATTCTATCAAGGACTGGCATTGCTTAAACTGAAACGACAGGGAGAAGCCAACGGAAGATTCTACAAACTTCTCGAATATGGAAAACAGCACCTCTTCGACCATATCACCATGGACTATTTTGCTGTATCATTGCCTGACCTGCAGATATGGGAAGGGAACCTGGATGAGGCAAACGTGATTCATTGCAAGTATATGATGGCATTGGGATACTGGGGGCTCGGGGATGACGAGCATGCACAACGATACCTAAACGAAGCCGCCATCCTAGACCCTAACCATTTGGGCATATACCAGTTTAAAACAATATGTGGCACCCTGAGGGGGGATGTATCGTTGTAATCAAAAAAATGATGCCATGCAATGATGATATATCAAGAAAAAATTGTAATTTTGCAGTCGAATAGACAATGGATTATACAATAGAATCATTTTTCGAAGATTATCAATCATTTGCTCATGAGATTATATTCAGACGCTGAATTGGCAGAAGTGCTCAACAAAGATATTTTCCATACCATCTCAAACGTGGCAGATAAACTCGGGTATGAGTGCTATGTGGTGGGAGGGTATGTCAGAGATCTATTCCTACAACGACCATCAAAGGATATCGATGTGGTGGTGGTGGGAAGTGGCATAGAAATGGCCACGCAACTCAAACAGGTGCTCGGAAAAAAGGCACACCTGTCCGTGTTTCGTAATTTCGGTACCGCACAGGTTAAATACCATAATATGGAGGTGGAATTTGTGGGGGCACGAAAAGAGAGCTACAACCGAAACTCACGTAAACCTATAGTGGAAGACGGGACACTGGAAGATGATCAGAATAGACGCGATTTCACTATCAATGCCATGGCTATATGCCTGAATGCAGATAGGTTCGGAGAACTCGTAGACCCATTCTACGGAATTGAAGACCTTGAAGATGGTATCATTTGCACTCCTCTCGATCCTGACATCACTTTCTCTGACGACCCGCTGAGGATGATGAGATGCGTGAGGTTTGCTACACAACTCCGATTTACAATAGAAGACGAAACCTTTGATGCGCTCATACGAAATGCCGAGAGAATAAAAATCGTGAGCGGTGAGAGAATAAAGGATGAACTAAACAAAATCATTATGGCTGACACACCAAGTAGAGGTTTCGTAGACCTGCATAGGTGCGGACTGCTACAACTTATCATGCCAGAACTCACTGCACTCGACATTGTGGAGACATGTAACGGCAGAAGCCATAAAAATAATTTCTATCACACATTAGAAGTGCTCGACAACGTGAGCAGAAAAAGTGATAACCTATGGCTGAGATGGGCAGCACTACTGCACGATATAGGAAAACCCAAAAGCAAACGATGGGATAACGCACAGGGATGGACTTTTCATAACCATAATTTCATAGGGGCTAAGATGGTGCCAACACTCTTCAGAAGACTTGCACTGCCATTAGACAATAAAATGAAGTATGTGCAGATGATGGTTGACCTGCACATGAGACCTATAGCCATTGCTGATAATGTGGTGACCGATAGTGCCGTGAGAAGGCTTATCAACGATGCCGGAGAGGATATCGACGACCTCATGCTGCTATGCGAAGCAGATATTACAAGCAAAAACGAGGTGAGAAAGAAAATGTTTATAGAGAATTTCAGAATGGTGAGAGAGAAACTTGCCGATCTAAAGGAAAAAGACTTCAAACGACTGCTACAACCATGTATTGACGGAAATGAAATCATGCAGATGTTTGGACTCACACCTTCAAAAGAGGTAGGCATACTCAAACAAACTCTAAAAGAGGCGGTGCTCGATAATAAGGTGGCAAACGAACGAGAACCGCTCATGGCTCTGCTTAAGCAAAAAGCACTACAGATGGGGCTTAAATGCTTGTAAATCTATAATGCTAACCAAATAATGTTAAATATTAGGAATACAATTTGCCTACTTTGGGCAAATTGAGTAATTTTGCAGTCTGAAAACTGATTATAATAACTATAGTTTTCAAAAAAACTGGAAATAGAACCTAATTTCAGCCATTGTCATGATGGCTCAATATGTAGTAATATAAAATAGTATATATAAACAAGGTATGAAAACAAAAAAGATTTTTATGATTGCGGTTGTCGGAGCTGCTCTTGTTTCGTGCGGAAGCAAGCAGGGCGGTAAGCCAAACTTCGCCGACAATGAATTTGCCGTGAGAACAGTGGAAACACAGGGAACAGAGTTGCAGACTTCTTATCCTGCAACTATCAAAGGTATTCAGGATGTACAGATCAGACCAAAGGCGTCTGGGTTTATAACAAAAGTATGTGTGCAAGAAGGACAAACAGTGGGAGTGGGACAACTGCTCTTCGTGATTGACAACGAGGCTTATCAGGCTCAGGTTAGACAGGCCACAGCGGCTGTCAATACGACTAAGGCACAATTGTCAACAGCTAAACTGACATACGATAATGCAAAGAAACTTTTCGACAGCAACGTCATTGGACAGTATGAACTGGAAACAGCCAATAATACTTATCAGACTGCTCTCGCATCGGTAGCGCAGGCAGAGGCTTCTCTGGCTTCTGCAAAGGAGGCACTCAGCTATTGCTATGTTAAGAGTCCTGCTGCAGGAGTGGTGGGTTCGCTGCCTTATAAAGTGGGCGCACTTGTGAGCGCATCAAGCGTAGAACCTCTGACCACCGTTTCTGATATCAATACTATGGAGGTGTATTTCTCTGTGACAGAGAAGGATATGCTCACCATGACCAAGAATGCCAAGGGCTTGTCGGGAGCCATAGCTGAATATCCCGCTGTAAAGTTGCAGTTGGCTGATGGTTCCATCTATGACCAGCCTGGCAAGGTGGTAAAGGCAAGCGGAGTTATCGACCCTGCCACGGGCTCAGTATCGCTCATTGCACGCTTCAGCAATCCTAAGCATCAGTTGCGCAGTGGTGGCGCTGGACAAGTGATCATCCCAGTGGCTGCCTCTGGAGTAGTGATCATTCCACAGGAGGCCACTTCTGAGGTTCAAAACAAGAAATTTGTGTATATCGTAGGAAAAGACAACAAGGTAAGATACTCTGAAATCAAAGTGAACCCCATGGACGATGGCAAGACTTATATCGTGACAGAAGGACTCAAACCTGGCGACAGATATGTGTCGAAGGGTATCACCTCTCTCTCTGACGGTATGGAGATAAAGCCTATCTCTGAGGAGCAGTATCTCAAAAAAATTGAGGATGCTGCCAAACTGGGAGAGAAACAAAGCAGCGCCTCTGAGTTTGCAGATGTAATGAGTGGTAAGAAGAAATAAGAAAGGCAATAATCATGACATTTACTAATTTCATAAAACGCCCGGTACTATCGACGGTAGTCTCTATCTTCTTCGTGCTGCTGGGTACCATCGGACTTATCTCGCTCCCTATCGAGCAGTATCCCGATGTGGCACCGCCTACTATATCGGTGCGCACCACCTATACTGGTGCAGATGCACAAACAGTGCTCAACTCCGTGATCACTCCTCTTGAGGAGAGCATCAATGGTGTGGAAAACATGACGTATATGACCTCGCAGGCTACCAACGATGGTTCTGCCTCTATAACTATTTATTTCAAACAGGGGTCTGACCCAGATATGGCTGCCGTCAACGTGCAGAACCGTGTGAGCCAGGCACAGGCACTGCTACCTGCCGAGGTTACCAGAGTGGGCGTGACTGTAGAGAAACGCCAAACATCAAACGTTATCATGTTTACTCTTACATCAAAAGACGGAAGATATGATGACGAGTTCTTGACTAACTATAATGATATCAACGTAGTGCCTGCACTCAAGCGTCTGAATGGTGTGGGTGGAGTGCAGTCGCCTGGTATGAAGACATACTCTATGCGTATATGGTTGCAGCCTGACAAGATGAAACAGTATGGGCTGGTGCCTTCTGATATCAGTGGCGCACTGGCAGAGCAGAATATCGAGGCCGCACCAGGTAAGTTTGGCGAGCAGAGCGATATGGCATACGAGTATACCATGAGATATAAAGGTCGTCTGAAGACTGCCGAGGAGTATGGTGACATCATCATCTCTTCTGACCAAAACGGACAGACTCTGAGACTAAAGGATGTGGCTAAGGTTGAACTCGGTGGATTGGTATATAGTGTATCCATGAAGAACAACGGCTATCCTTCTGTGATGGGTATGGTTCAGCAGATTGCCGGATCTAACGCTACACAGATTGCTGAGGATGTAAAGGCAGAACTCGAAGAGCAAGCCAAGAGTTTCCCTCCTGGTATGGAGTATAAGATCAACTATGACGTGACCGAGTTCCTCTTCGCTTCTATCGAAGAGGTGGTGTTTACCCTCATACTAACACTGCTACTCGTGTTTCTCGTGGTGTATGTCTTCCTGCAAGACATGCGTTCAACTCTTATACCAATGATTGCGGTGCCAGTGGCATTGATAGGTACCTTCCTCTTCCTTTGGATATTCGGATTCTCCATCAACCTGCTTGTGCTCTCGGCATTGCTGCTTGCTATTGCCATCGTGGTGGACGATGCTATCGTGGTGGTGGAGGCTGTGCATGCAAAACTCGACCAAGGATATAAGAATGCCCTCATAGCATCTATAGATGCCATGAACGAGATTTCGGGAGCCATCATCTCCATAACACTCGTGATGTCGGCAGTATTCGTGCCCGTGTCTTTCATGGGTGGCACCAGTGGCGTGTTTTATCGTGAGTTTGGTGTTACCATGGCTGTTTCCATCCTTATCTCGGCAGTAAACGCTCTTACTCTGTCGCCTGCTCTATGTGCCATCTTCCTCAAACCTCACGATGGTGAGCATGAAAAGGAGATGAGCTTCGTAGACCGCTTCCATACCGGTTTCAACTATCAGTATGAGAAGATCTTGGGCAAGTATAAAAAAGGTGTTGAAAATGTGATCAACCATCGTGTTATGGCTGGTGCAGCCGTGGCTATAGGTATCATTGCCATGGTCATCACTATGGCAACAACGAAAACTGGACTTGTGCCCGACGAGGATACTGGAGTTATCTTCTGTACCGTTTCTATGGCTCCCGGTACAAGCCAGGAGCGCACCAAGGAGGTGGTAAACCAAATTGATAAGATGCTGGCCAGCAACCCCGCAGTGAAAACACGTGAACAGTTGCTCGGATATAACTTCATTGCCGGACAGGGATCTGACCAGGCTACATTCATTGTTAAACTCAAACCCTTTGAGGAGCGTCCTGCCGGATTCTTCTACAACCTCTCAGGTCTATGGCAGGGAGATGGTATCATGCGCTTTTTTGTCAACCCGATGTCGTACACCTCGGTGCTTGGCATGATTTATAAGCAGACAGCAGAAATCAAAGATGCACAGATCCTGGCGTTCGCTCCACCTATGGTGAATGGTTTCGGTGCTACCAATGGTATCACCTTCTCAATGCAGGACAAAACGGGTGGCGACCTCAACAAGTTCTTTGAGATTACCAAGAAATATCTGGCAGAACTCAATAAGAGACCGGAGATATCAAATGCGATGACATCTTACAACCCTAACTATCCACAGTATATGGTGGATGTAGACGTGGCAAAGTGTAAGCAGTCGGGCATCTCTCCGCAAACTGTGCTCTCAACTCTACAGGGATACTACGGAGGTATGTATGCATCCAACTTCAACTCATACGGAAAACTCTATCGAGTGATGATACAAGGTACCGTGGACAGCCGCAAAAATCCTGCAACCATGTCGAGCATCTATGTGCGCACTCCTAAGGGTATGGCTCCCGTAAGTGAGTATTGCTCGTTGCGCCGTGTGTATGGTCCGTCAAATATCAACCGCTTCAACCTCTTCACTTGTATCAACGTGAATGCAACTGCAGCCACGGGATACTCTTCCGGTCAGGCTTTGCAGGCTGTGGAGGAAGTGGCGGCACAGGTGCTGCCCCAGGGCTATGGTCTCGACTATTCGGGTATGACACGTTCGGAGCAGGAGTCCAGCGACTCTACCGCTATCATCTTTGCTCTCTGTCTGGTGTTTGTATACCTCATCCTATCCGCACAGTATGAGAGTTATATCCTGCCATTGGCTGTGATCCTCTCTATACCGTTTGGTTTGGCTGGAGCATTCATCTTCACCAATATATTCGGGCATAGCAATGATATATACATGCAGATTGCGCTCATCATGCTTATCGGTCTGTTGGCAAAGAATGCCATCCTTATCGTGCAGTTCGCACTTGAACGCCGACGCATGGGTATGGCCATCAGATATTCTGCCATCCTTGGTGCAGGTGCACGTCTGCGTCCTATTCTTATGACCTCATTGGCAATGATTATCGGTCTGTTGCCTCTGATGTTTGCAAGTGGCGTGGGCAAGAATGGTAACCAGACTCTTGGTGCTGCTGCCGTGGGTGGTATGCTCATCGGTACTCTCTGCCAGCTCTTTGTGGTGCCTGCCCTGTTTGCCGTGTTCCAGTGGTTGCAGGAGAGGATTAAGCCTATGGAGTTTGAGGATGACCACACCCACGTGGAGTCGGAACTCAAGCAGTATACCAATCCTTATGCTGCTGCTCAGCTCAAAAACAAGATAGACAATGCAAATAAATAATGATGATGATGAAAATTAGAAATATTATATTGACCGCTTCTGCCGCAGCCATGCTCGGCAGTTGCGGAATATACAATAAGTATGAGCGTCCGGATGTGAACATCCAGGGTATTGTGCGCGACACTGCCAGCATCTCTGATACTCTGGCAGTGGCAGACACTACCTCTTTTGGTAATCTGCCATGGCGCAGCGTCTTCACCGACAGTCAGTTGCAGAAACTCATCGAAACAGGACTCGCTCATAATGTCAACATGCTCAATGCTGCACTTAATGTCAAGATGGTGCAGGCGCAGTTGGTATCGGCAAAGTTGGCTTTCCTGCCTGCTATCTCATTCTCACCATCGGGCACACTATCGTCATGGGATGGTGCCACACCAAACAAGATTTATTCTTTGCCCGTGCAGGCCAGTTGGAGCATAGACCTCTTTGGCAACCTGCTAAATGCAAAGAGAAGCGCACAGATGCAGTTGCTCGCAACGAAAGACTATCAACTCGTGGTGCAAACTGGATTGGTGTCGAATATCGCCAACCTCTATTATACTCTGATGATGCTTGACAAACAGTTGGAGATTGTCAACTCTATGGCTGACCTCACCAAAGAGACTTTGAGGATTATGCGCCTGCAGAAGGATATGGGGAGAGTGAATGAAACGGGTGTGCAGTCGGCAGAAGCTAATTATTATAGTGTGCTCGCCCAGGCTTCTGACATCAAAAGACAGATCAGGGAGATGGAGAATTCTATGTCTTTACTCTTGGGACAGCCTGCACAGACCATAGCTCGTGGCACTCTTGATAGTCAGTCGCTACCTACAGAGTTCTCAACGGGTGTAGCATTGCAGATGCTCTCAAATCGTCCTGACGTGCATTATGCCGAGATGAACCTGGCTGCATGCTTCTATGATACTAACAGGGCACGCTCACAGTTCTATCCAAGCATAAACATCAGTGGAAGTGGCGCATATACCAATAGTGGTGGCATGGGAATAGTGAATCCAGGCAAGTGGCTCTTGAGTGCAGTGGGCAGCCTTACACAGCCCATCTTCGCCCATGGTCAGTTGGTAACCGGACTTAAGGTTGCCAAAGCCAAGCAGGAGCAGGCTTTCAATACATGGCAGCAGGCTGTGCTGTCGGCAGGCAGTGAGGTAAGCAATGCACTGGTGCTCTATAACTCATCGGCAGAAAAGGCTGAGCTCGACGGCAAGCGTGTAGACGTGCTGCAGAAGAATGTGGAGATGACTAAGCAACTCTTTAATTCTCGCTCTGCATCATATCTTGAGGTAGTCACTGCACAGCAGTCGCTGCTTAATGCACAACTCGCAAAGGTGCAGGACGACTTCAATAAAATGCAGGCTGTAGTAAACCTCTATTACGCTCTCGGTGGAGGAAGGCAGTAAACCATCCTAACCATAAGTTTAACTCTAAGTGGAAATCAATACGAATCCACATAATTAAGTCAAATAATTATGAGTAATATAAGTGACAAAGCATACGTAGACCCAAAAGCAAAGATAGGGAATAATGTGACTATCTATCCTTTTGCTTATATCGAGGGGGATGTGGTGATAGGCGACAACTGCGTTATCTATCCCTATGTGAGCATCATGAATGGAACACGCATGGGCAAGGGTAACAAGGTATATCAGAATACTGTGCTTGGAGCCGAACCGCAGGATTTCAACCATAAGGGCGATAATACCTGTCTGGAAATTGGAGACGAGAATATCTTTAGAGAGAATGTGGTGATCAACCGTGCTACCTTTGCCGATGGCAAAACTGTGATTGGCAATCGCAACTTCTTTATGGAGGGTGTTCACGTGTCGCATGATACAAAGGTTGACGACTATTGTACCTTTGGTTATGGTACCAAGGTGGCAGGTGATTGTGATATTCATAGTGGGGTGATCTTCTCGTCGGGTGTCATCGTGAATGCTAATGTGAGAATTGGTGGAGCATGTGTGGTAACCAGTGGTGTGCGCATTAGTAAGGATGTGCCTCCGTTTATCGTGGCCACTGCTAACCCAGTGAGGTATGGAGGCGTAAACGACAAACTTCTTAAGGCCTCAGGGGCTGACGACAAGGTGATAGCTCATATCGCCAATGCCTACAGACTCGTGTTCCATGGCAAAACAAGCCTCTTTGATGCTGTCTTGCAAATCAAAGAGCAGGTGCCAGATGGTAAAGAGGTTAGAAGCATTGTCAAGTTCCTCGAAAAGGCTGACAACGGTATTATCGGACAATAATACAATCGGTTTATGATATCGATATTGAAAGGGTGGGACATTCTTTGGACCACCCTTTATGCTCTTGCTTGGCAGTAATACCAAGGCTGAGTATCTTTTTTGCAAAAAAATAGTGATAAATAGCCCCTTTGCCGAAAAAAAACGGCAAAAAATTTGTTTTTCTCGGTAATAGTGTGTAACTTTGCACCCGCAAACAAAACGGGATGTAGCGCAGTTGGTTAGCGTACACGTCTGGGGGGCGTGTGGTCGCTGGTTCGAGTCCAGTCATCCCGACATTTGTTCAGTTAGACCGCCTTAGTAAGGCGGTTTTTTTGTACTATTTCTTTTTTTGAAACGATGACTAACCTTTATGAATGTTGTATAAAGATGTATGTAATGTGCCTGCCATCAGTTTTTTTCGGTATTTTATTATGCTGATATCAGTATTTTTTTGTAATTTTGCACCAAATAATATTATTATGAGCAAATTAAAGAAATTTTCGCTGTCGATAGCCATGATGCTGTTGACACTTGCGGCAGGCGCAGTGCCCGCCATGCGTCGATTGATGCCAGTAAATCAGGCAGATGGTACCACTATTAAGGTGTATCTCAATGGTGACGAACATTTCTCTTTTTATACCTCTGAGGATGGTAAAGTGCTGGTGCGTAATGAAGCCGGAAATCTATGCTATGCCATCAAGGGGATAGCAGGACTGGAAGCATCTGATATGGTGGCTCATGATATAGACATGCGCAGCGCTGCAGAGGTGGAGTATGTTTCAGGCAAAGCCATCACATCTGCTGTTATCCGCGATGTGATAACCACGGCAAGGGCCAACTCTCCACTGCGCTCTATGAGTGCTACATCACCCGACGGACTGGGAATATATGGTAAGACCTCTCCTGGCGATGTGACCACCATAGGAGAGATCAAACTGCCTGTTATCATGGTTGAGTTTTCTGATGTTAAGTTTCATGAAGGTACAACCATTGAGAAGATGACCAGATATTTTAACGAAAAGGGATATCATGACGAACAGTTTGCCGTAGGTTCTGTTAAGGACTATTTCGTGGCTCAGAGCAATGGAATGTTTACTCCACAGTTTGATGTGCTCGGAAAGGTTACACTCAATAATCCCGTGGCGTATTATGGAGGCAATAGTGGCGGTCGCGATCAGAATGTGCTTGGCATGGTGAGAGAGGCCGTAGAGAAACTTATCTCAGAAGGGGTCGACTTCACTCCATATGTTGTTAATGGACAAATACAGAATGTATCCATCCTCTATGCTGGATGTGGTGAGGCATCAGGAGGGGGAGACGATACTGTTTGGCCTCATTTCCGCCCGTCTTTCTCTGCTAATATTGGAGGTTACTTCTTTAAAACTTATTTCGTGGGCAACGAATGGTTGGCAGGAGCGGATATTCTGATGGGAATGGGCACCTTCGTGCATGAGTTTGGACATGCCTTGGGATTGCCCGACTTCTATGTTACTGACTATAACTATGAGGGAGATCATCCCGTAGGCGACTGGTCTGTAATGGGCAGTGGCAGTTATATTGATTATGCATATCGCCCCGTGGGTTATACTGCTTACGAGAAATGTTATATGGGATGGCTCAATATTCCAGACCTCACAGATGCAGCCTCTATCACTCTCGATAATCCTAATAAGGGAGAGGGACAGATAGCAGTAAAACTGCGTAATCCTGATGATGAAAGACAGTATTTCATATTCGAAAATCGTCAGGCCTCCACATGGACAAAAGCTGACATGGGTACCGGCATGCTCGTGACGCGCGTGGCATACACCAAAAACTCATGGAATAATAATACTCTAAACAATAATCAGAATTACAAGCGAATGATGGTGGTGACTGCAAATGGGGCTAAAATAGATGGTTCTGCCAGTCCAGAACACCTCTTCGGAAATGGGACCAACCAAATGCTCACACAAACACTCTACGATAAGACGGAGTGCACAAATAGTCCTCTTTTCAAGATTTTCAAACAGCAAGATGGAACCATAAGATTCAATTTCAAAGACCAGACCCTGCCTATGATTTCATGCAACAATGGGGTCAAATATGCCAAGGTTACAGACATCTCGCAGATAGCCAAGGGGGATACCGTCATTATCGTATGCGAGGAGGACAATGTGGCTCTTGCTACCTCTTCAACAACTGCTGGGCGGCAGGCCATCAATATTGATGTGAACAATGGTGTGGCTTATGGAAATGACTATGTGCTTGAGGCTTCGCTCGTGCAGACTAAGGATGGAAAATGGGGACTAAAAATAGGTACCAATGCCTCATACCTCGGATTGTCAAATACGGGCTTCGGTATTACCAGTACCGCATCAAGAGCTATGTGCAATATTCGTATTGAGAATGGTAATGCAATCATCGCATATACTGGTACTACCACAGAGAATAATACTATAGGGTATACTACAGATAACAGCATTTTCAGTTGCTATGCAAACAACCCTTATTCCGTGCAACTATATCGCAAAGGTGGGGTGTCTACAGGCATCAACGATATCAATGCCAAAGATAACTCTGGTATGAAGGCTATCTTTAACCTCAACGGACAGCGTGTAAGCGAGCAACAGATGGGCAAAGGCCTTTATATCATCAACGGCAAAAAGGTTATTAGATAATAACAGAAACATTATTCGATTAAATACAACACTAAATGCAAGACATCAGAAACATTGCCATCATCGCACATGTAGACCATGGCAAGACTACACTCGTGGATAAGATGATGCTGGCAGGCAACCTGTTTCGCGACGGGCAGGACCTGAGCGGACAGGTATTAGACAGCAATGACCTAGAAAGAGAGAGAGGGATAACAATTTTGTCCAAAAATGTGTCTATCAACTGGAAAGGGGTAAAGATCAATATCATAGACACTCCGGGACACTCCGATTTCGGAGGAGAGGTGGAGCGAGTTCTTAACATGGCCGACGGATGTCTGCTGCTTGTGGATGCCTTTGAGGGTCCCATGCCACAGACTCGTTTCGTGCTGCAGAAAGCTCTTGAGATTGGACTCAAACCTATTGTGGTGGTAAACAAGGTGGACAAACCAAACTGCCGACCAGAGGAGGTTTATGAGATGGTTTTTGACTTGATGTTCTCACTCAATGCTACTGAGGATCAACTTGATTTCCCCGTAGTATATGGTTCGGCAAAAAACGGATGGATGAGTGCAGACTTCAATGCTCCAACGGATAATATCCATTATCTCCTCGACAAGATCGTGGAGGTGATACCGGCACCAAAGGTTATCGAGGGCTCACCCCAGATGCTCATCACATCGCTTGACTATTCCAAATACACGGGCAGAATTGCCGTGGGTCGCGTTCACCGCGGAACGATACGCGAGGGAATGGACGTTACAATAGCCCACCGCGACGGCACACTCGAGAAAACAAGAATCAAAGAGCTTCACACGTTCGAGGGAATGGGTCATGCAAAGACCGAATCGGTTTCGAGCGGCGACATCTGCGCCATAATAGGTCTCGAAAACTTTGAAATCGGCGACACCATCTGCGATTTCGAAAACCCGGAGCCTCTGCCGCCCATTGCAATAGACGAGCCGACGATGTCTATGCTTTTCACCATAAACGATTCGCCTTTCTTCGGCAAAGAGGGTAAGTTCTGTACATCACGACATATACAGGACCGCCTGCAGAAAGAGCT
>JALFPC010000043.1 GCA_022782305.1 Prevotella sp.
GCCGATGCCCCGCAGTTTGTCAAGGACTATTATGACTACTACAAGACTGCACGAGGGTATCATCCACGGTCGGGCAACAGCAACGGCGGATGGCATACGTTTGGCTGTCAGGCATATTCCAACGCGCGCTTCCTCTATTACATCAACGAGATACGCTCGGCTGTGCTCATCATGCACGGCGAGAAAGCACACTCCCGCTACTTCGGTGAGGATGCCTACAAGTATATGGTTGAGGGCAAGGCTACGGGCTACGACACAGTCCGCAAGCCCAATCCTGTGCCTGGGAACAAGGAGCTGCTCATCATCCCCGATGCCAGCCATTGCGACCTCTATGACGGAGGCTACACCGAACTGGAAGGCAAGGGCAAGGCTAAGAACATGATTCCATGGGACAAGATAGAAGAGTTTATCAGGTTGAATATTGACAAAACAATCGGACAATGAAAAAGGTAATCGTAATATCAACCAGCCTCCGTGCTGGGTCTAACAGCGATATGCTCGCTGAGAAATTTGCCGAAGGTGCCAAGGCATCGGGCAATGAGGTAGAGAAGGTTTCACTGCGTGGGAAGGACATCAAGTTCTGCATAGGTTGTCTTAGCTGCCAGAAGACTGGTGCGTGTGTGTTCAAGGACGATGTGCCGGAGATTATGGAGAAAGTGCTCCATGCCGATGTGGTCTGCTGGGCTACACCTATATATTATTATGAGATGAGCGGACAGATGAAGACTCTCATAGACCGCATGAACGCCATGTACCCGAAGGACTACCGTTTCCGCGACATCTATCTGCTCACCACAGCTGCCGAAGCCGAAGAGGAGACTCCCCAGCGTGCCGAGATGGGCCTGACGGGTTGGATTGACTGCTTCGGTAAGGCATCGCTCAAGGGGCATCTCTTCTGCGGTGGCGTGACCGATGCGAGAGACATTGAAGGCAACGCCAGCCTGATGCAGGCCTATGAAATGGGTAAGGGGGCTTGATAACGAGGTGAAAAGTAATATCAATATACGAATGAAACGTTCGTTTTTATTCATATCATTCATAACAATAACGACACTCAACGTTATGGCACAGAAGAAGATAACACAGACGGCAGGGCGCACACAACTGGGTGAGTTTGCCCCTGAGTTTGCCCGCCTCAACGACGACATACTCTTTGGCGAGGTATGGAGCCGTAATGACCTGCTCAGCCTTCGCGACCGCAGCCTTGTCACGCTCACCTCACTCATCAGTCAGGGCATCACCGACTCGTCGCTCACCTACCACTTGCAGGAGGCGAAGAAGAACGGCATCACACGCACTGAGATATCTGAAATCATCACACATATCGCTTTCTATGCCGGCTGGCCCAAGGCATGGGCGGCATTCCGTCAGGCTAAGGAGGTATGGGCGGAAGGGACATCGGCTGATGATGCCAAGGAGCGGTTTCAGCAGGAGATGATTTTCCCGATTGGCGAACCCAACGTTGCCTATGCCCAGTATTTCAAGGGTAACAGCTATCTGGCTCGTATTTCCGGCGAACAGGTTCCCATTGCCAATGTCACCTTTGAACCCGCCTGCCGCAACAACTGGCACATCCACCATGCCACAAAGGGCGGAGGACAGATGCTTATCGGTGTGGCTGGACGTGGCTGGTATCAGGAGTGGGGAAAGCCTGCACAGGAGATTCTCCCGGGAACAGTAATCCATATCCCTGCCGGTGTGAAGCATTGGCATGGAGCCGCTAGAGACAGTTGGTTTGCCCATCTCGCCTTTGAGATAGAGGGAGAGAACGCATCCAATGAGTGGCTGGAACCAGTGTCAGACGCTGAATATGGGAAGGTCAATGAGAGATAACCACATCATTTTACATTATGAAACATCTGAAAATCCTGCTATTGGCTGTGCTGACAGTCTTTGCAGCATCGGCTTGTTCACAAAACAGAACAAAACAGACTATGGAAAAGAAGAAAGTATTGGTAGTCTATTTCTCGGCAACGGGAATAACAAGGCAAGTGGCAAAGCAGATTGCGAAAACCGCTGATGCCGACATCTGTGAGATAGCTCCGGCGAAGCCATATTCCAGTGCCGACCTCGACTGGACCAACAAACAGTCGCGCAGCTCGGTGGAGATGAACAATCCTAAGGCGCGGCCTGAGATAAAAGCCGTTCAGGTGGATGTGAGTGAGTATGACTACATCTTCCTTGGCTATCCCATCTGGTGGGACCTCGCACCGCGAGCAGTCAACTCATTCATCGAGGCAGCAGACCTGTCAGGCAAGACTGTCATCCCTTTCGCGACGTCCGGTAGCAGCACCATCGCCAACAGTGTCGCCGAGCTGAAAAAGTCTTATCCCAAAGTCAAGTGGCAGACAGGCAGACTGCTGAATCGTGTCAGCGAGAAGGAGATCGGGACATGGGTTTCTGCATCTATAAAATAATCCTTTTTTCGGCAAGCTCAAGAAAACTCATCCTTAACTCCAAGAAGTTGACCCAAACGCCAGACTAAAGAAAGACATGATCACAGCATTGTGTTCATAGCAGCGCAGTTATTCTTATACAAGTTAGGTTAAAAGCTATAAAATCTTGCACAGAAAATAAGTTTTTTCTTTGTTTTCTGTGCGAGGTTTTATAACTTTGCAGTCGAAAAAAGTTTGTATCAATGAATATAGATGTAATAAAGAAGATACGTAACACACCGATAACAGGCGAAGAATTGGTGGCAATGTTAGGTGATTATAAGTCGCCAACAATGAAATTGTCGCAGATGGAGAAATCAGGCGAGGTTATCCGACTGAAGCGGGGATTGTATGTGATAGACGGCAGCGTCCTCGGTTATCCTCCCTCAGCTCCGATATGTTCAAACCATATCTATGGACCTTCGTATCTTTCGCGCCATTGGGCATTAAGCTATTATGGATTGATACCCGAG
>JALFPC010000099.1 GCA_022782305.1 Prevotella sp.
TCATAAAATCTCAGATTCCAGTTATCATCCTCTTCTATGCGTAGCAGTTGAACCATCTTTTTCTGCCGTTCGTTCACTTCATTGTCTCGAGGTGAGCCAAGCATGGCATGGCAGATACTCTCGCCCTCATGACCAAACATCATCTGCTCTGCCGGTCGGAACACACTCTCGCCAGTGTCTTCCCAGTTGAGTTCATAAGGTTTGAGTCCATCCGTGGTGGGACTATACAGCACCCTGACCATCTCGCCCGAGTATTCATGCAGAGGCAATTCAAGTGGCGTCTCCATCTGCAGGAAATGGTCGATAGCGGCAAAGAAATACAGCATACCCTCATGCGGCAGCAGGTTATCATGGTCATAATCGGCAATATCCTCAAGCCTTATCTGGCAGATAAAGGTAAGAGGTTCGGGGTATTGCTCATTATCATCGCCGAGAACCCTCACATAAGGGTATGGCATATCCGCGGGCATATCTGGAGCCCCCCACCACTTGCTTTTCCCATCAAGTGGCGAGTGGCTCTCAGCTGTAGTTATCTTTATTTCCTTAGACATATCATTATTGGACAATAACAAAATCGCCTGACTATCAATAAGATTCAGAATCCTGCATCTCGTCTATATCGATCTTCTTTTTCTCTATGCTTATCCATGCATACACTATATATGCGAGCACAAAAGGAATGAAGATGCTCACCACTGCCATGGTTTGCAGGGTGAAATGGCTGCTGCAACTGTTTGCTATGGTCAACGAACTCTGTAGGTCTGCATTTGAAGGGTAATAGGCGGTGCCATTGAGTCCGCAACTCAGAAGCAATGCCAAAACCACCAATACGGTGCCAGCCCCCACTGACCATATACCTTTTGTAAACCTGCTGTCTGCCACTGTGCGTATCAGTCCATAGAGCACCAGCACCACGCCAACTAACAGCAGAACAGCCAGATACCACATATCCAAGAAATTGTTTAGATACTTGTATGGCACCACGGTCATCACTCCAGCAGCATTGGCCTCCACTCCGTCTTTCAAGAGCACATGGATGAGGAAAGGCACAAAGAGTATGAGGAATGTGATGCCGCAAACCATCACTTTATGGGCAGCGCGGCTGCGGATATTGTCGTCGTTAACCCTATTCATGATATACAGGGCACCCAAAACCATAGCGAGATTAAGCACGGCCACGGCCAGTACCAATGTCCATGGGTCGAGGAGTGCGTCGAGGCCATGACTGGCATTGGCCCAACTGCTGATCACGGGATTTACTCCCAGCACTAAGTTACCCTTGTCAACAATGAAATTACTACCATTGAAGAATGTGGCCACGGCGGCACCTAATAGGAATGGTCCAAACACTCCGTTGATTACAAGGAATCGCTGAAATGTGTGAGCGCCCAGCAGGTTGCCCATCTTGTTTTGAAATTCATAACTAACCGCCTGTATCACAAAGGTCAGGAGTATGGCCATCCATAGCCAATAGGCTCCACCGAAACTTGTGCTGTAAAACAATGGGAAAGAGGCAAAGAAAGCACCTCCGAAGGTGACCAGTGTGGTAAAGGTCAGTTCCCATTTTCTGCCCGTGGCATTTACAATCATCTTGCGTTCTATATCATTCTTGCCCAATGCAAAGAGCAATGCCTGACCACCCTGCACGAAAAGCATCAGCACCAAAAGGGCACCGAGCAGAGATACCAAAAACCACCAATAGGTCTGCAAAAAACTATAATCCATAGTATATCGTATTGTTATGATTCTACATTAATTTATTCGCAACACTTAAGCCATATCGCCTGTTCATTCCTGCTCATGCTCGGGACCTTTTTTGATGGCACGCAGCATGATATTGATCTCTACGGCAAGCAATGTGGTGAAGAGGGCCAAGAAGATAAAGAAGGTGAGCATCACATTGCTGCTCGAGATATCACTAACGCCAACCCATGTGGGCAGCATATCCTGTATGGCCCATGGCTGTCGGCCGAACTCTGCCACAAGCCATCCGGCCTCGCTGGCTATATATCCCAATGGCAGCATGGCAACAGAAGCCATGAGCAACCATTTAACCTTGGTGATGTCCTTATAATAGACAAAGAAGATGATGAGTATGAAGAAGAGCAAGAAGAGGGTGCCCAGTCCCACCATTATTCTGAATGCATAGAAGCATACGGGGATATAAGGCACAAGGTCGGCTGCACTGTCAACAAAGCCGTATCCGAAATATGGCATAACACTGGCAAGGTTGCTTTCCAGCACCTGCTTGCGCTTCAGATAGTCTGGACATGAGTCATTATTCTGCTTTTTGAGATTGCGATATTCCGAGAGCCATGCTATAGCCTGCTTACCCTTGCCCACTTTTTCATCGTATGACAGGGCCACAGAACCATTGGGCATGGTATAGCCTCCCTTGATGATATCGTTCACTCCGGGCACATATCCATGTATGTCTCTTGTGGCAAGAAAAGATAGGGCATAAGGTATCTCTATCTTAAGAGGATGCTGCTCAGAAGCGGCAAAATCGGGTTGCTTAAACGGATTGATAAGGGCAATGGCCGTGAGTCCCTGCTCCTGTCCACCATCATAGAGCGCTTCCATGGCTGCCAGTTTCATAGGTTGCACCTGTGCCACGCTATAAGCTGACTTGTCGCCGCTATGCATAGCCAGCAGCGATGCCACCAGGCCCACAATGCCTGCCACTTTGAGACTTGCAACAGACAATTCCTGCTCTCGGCGCTTCAATAGATACCATCCGCTGACCGCAGCCACAAACAAAGCTCCGATAATCCATGACGAGATGACCGTATGCAGGAATTTGTCAACAGCAAAAGGAGAGAGGGCCACTTCAACAAAAGATACCATTTCATTGCGCATGGTGTCGGGATTGAAACTGCATCCAACGGGATTCTGCATCCATGCGTTGGCCACCAATATCCACCATGCAGAGAAAGTGGCACCAATGCCCGTAAGCCATGTGGAGAGCAGATGGAAACGCTTTGACACTTTCTTCCATCCAAAAAACATTACTGCCACAAATGTGGACTCGAGGAAGAAAGCGATGATTCCCTCAATGGCAAGGGGAGCACCAAATATGTCGCCCACAAACCATGAATAGTTGCTCCAGTTGGTACCGAACTCAAACTCGAGTATGATACCAGTGGCCACTCCCATGGCGAAATTAATACCAAAGAGTTTCTGCCAAAAGCGTGCTGTCTTGCCCCAAAACTCATTTTGTGTGCGATAATAGCACGTCTCCATTATTCCCATAATCAAAGCCAAACCCAGAGTGAGCGGCACAAAGAGCCAATGGTAGATGGCTGTCAATGCAAACTGAGCCCTTGCCCAATCCACACTTCCGCTGTCAAAAGATAATAGAATGTCTGTCATAGATATCTGTTTTTATTATTGTTGTCTTGTTGTTTGTATTATTTCATTTATTATAATTATATTGACGCCATACGACTATTCGCATCAATGATTGGCGGTAATTACTAAGCACGTCACTGCCGTTTCATCACCTCGCCAGCCACAAATTCAGACTCTTCTCCGGGCGGCGCCTGACTGCTTATGAAGTCAGAGAAGAAAAAGAGTTTGAGCACCACAAAGATTATGAAGAGTTTGACCAGTATCACCAGCCAAAGCACTCTACCATCGCGCATGTTGGCAAAGCCATCACGGTAAAACCTTACGATACTGCCCAAAAATCGTATCACTTTCATTGCCTATTGAAGATGCTTTTGCATTCCTTTTGCAAACATAATGTTTTTTTTTGAAATAACATACTTTTTTCACAAGTTTTTTCTCTCATACCTTCATTTTCTTAAATAATTAGTATACCAAGGCTGTAAAAGCATGCAACTAACAACATGTCGCTCACCGCCATCAACGTGGAAAATGCCAACGATTTAAAAGGACTCTTATGTTATTGCGTCGCTAATGCGGCGTAGTTATTCAAAATTTAACGAACTATTGAATTAAAAGAGAATGCAATTATTCGGCATTCAGTTGGAAACCGGATAATTGCATTCCATGAGTTGGCGTTACCTTTCTTAGGGTGTGTATGAAATAGCGCATTCCTCCTGATCACCGTAAGAAAAGTGCGTCAGGGCTGATTGTCAATCTACCCATGTCAGTTCCAGATTATATTCATCGCTGTCATATACGCAGCCGTCACTCCACTCACGACCTTCTATTTCTTTATAAAGGAGAAGCGGCTTGCCTGGACGTACCTCATATTTCTCTTCATAAAATTCGATGGTGATGCAGTCAGACTTGATGCTCGTAATCTCATAATTCCAGAAACCATCGATCTTGAGAGTGCCCCGTATGGCAACGATATCCTTCTCCTCATATTTCCAGGGGCCTCCATGCGCGTGTCCGCTTTTGACATGCAACGTGATTTCGCCATCCAGATTTTTTTCGTTACTGACATAGACACCATTGGCGAACTCCCCTTCCAGTCGGCGATTTTGATGGTATGCGTCGCCCTGGAGCACACCTTTTCCATGGGGACGGTTGTAACTCACCTCACCGTCATATACCCACTCCTTGTTTTTGTACTCGATATGACCATCTTTCCAAACGTATGCAGTCATCGTGCCATCGGCGCCGGTAGGATTGGGCAATTCCACACTGTTGATAAAACACCTGTCGTACTTCCAGTCCTCATGGCTTTTCATCTTTCCTTTCTCCCAGTGTTCAATGCGGCTCTTGCCTTTTGTCGCACTGAATACATTGACATACCCGTCATAAGGTTTGTACTCACGTACGCAGGAACCATTGTGGTCAAAGATATCGCCATTAGGGAGATGGATGATGGAATGGGTATCAGGATGGTAGATATCGTTGTCATACTGATTTGTCTCATACCTTCCTCCCTGTTGCTCAATACGACAGCCATTGCCAAGTGTCAGTCGCAACGTCATGCAACCTTTCTTGCTCGTCTCGTCAATTTCGTAGTCGGTCACCTCAATCTTTTCTCTTTCGTTAGGTCCTGAATAGCGTATTATCTCATCGCCTTCGAACCATTCACTGACCCATGGGTTTGAATACTTAGACTCAGGCAGACCTAGTTCAAAGCCGTAGCGCTTGCCACGAATGAACATGGCGATGGAGTCATATCCACCGGGATGGTGGATGCGGAACACACCGTTCAGCCCCCAGTGGTCAGGATTATAGTCGTTGTCGGTAGTAATCCAAGCCTTCTCGATATATGAGCCGTCTGCAAACTCATAGCGACCTTCGGCAGCATACGCCGGACCATTGATGCAGGCATAGCTGAGATGGAAGTAACCTTTGAAACAATCGCCATTAGGGTATTTTACTTCGCCCTGGCCTATGGGACCTTCCAGCTCCTGCCTAATAGTGTTTGGCCACTGCCAACTGCCTATATAGAGGATTTTTTTGCCGATGAGTTTCACACAGTAATATTGGTCAACTGTGACACCCATACCTACGTCATACCCGCTGATGGATACCGTTACCTCCTCTCCTACCTTTATGAGGAATGATTTGCCTTCATACTCCAACTCTATCTGCTGCTCATTGTAGGCAGTCACAATGGGAGCGACCCCCGAACGCCACTTGGGCAGGGGTTTTCCAATCTTGATGTCTTCCTCATCTACTTCATAGTGCTCAGAAGGTGTACTGTTGACTGTGGCTCCACGATCAACGTAGCTCTTGTAAACATTGATAAAAACCGTACTACTCATAATAGAAAAATTTTAGGTATACATAGGGTCTGCTGAATTAATTTCTGGCCACAGACAGAGGGTAACAGACGTAATCCCTCATAGTGACGAAGTTGATTAAAAGCCTCCGTATTTCGGTCACGACAAGACAAAGTACCCTCAGGAACTTCATCTTGCTATGAATTGGACTTTACAAAAGTATGGCTTTTATGTTAAACGACCAAGAAAATAATGTTATATAAACCTAAAATCCGCAACTATCATCCAATACACGATTAAGGGTAGATTTATGAGTCGTTAGTAGCAGCTTTCAGTAAAAAGCAACAGCACAACATCAATATGTAGCCACCATCCCCTTACCCCACGATGCGACTTGA
>JALFPC010000020.1 GCA_022782305.1 Prevotella sp.
TGAGAAAAGGGTTCTTTGTTCTCCACAGGATTGTGGCTATGAATGGTAACGAAGTGACATTACTCGGAGATGGCAACCTCACTCCAGAGCACTGCCACAGGGATGACATAAGGGCTACGGTGATAGGGTTCTATAGGAAAGGGCGACAAACCCTCGACAGAACCGATGGTCGCAAATGGAGGTGGTATTCATGGTGGTGGATGCTACTTAGACCCATTCGTAGATACCTTCTCTTCATCTATCGACATTTATTTGTATAATCAACATTTACAAAACGATCAATAATCAACTTAAATAACAGATATGAAAAAGAAACCTGGAATAAACATGCGCAATATATGTGGCGAGAATATCATCGTTGCGGAAGGAAATGTAAACATTGATTTCACCAATATACTCTCACTCAATGAGTCGGCCGCTTATCTTTGGCAACGCATTGGCGATGAGCACTTCGACATCGACACACTCACACAATGGCTCATGGAAGAGTATGAGGTAGATATAGATACCGCTCGCCAAGACGTAATCGCCATGGTAGACAAATGGTTGGAACTAAATATCATTGAATAGGGTTGAATGGTTTAGAACTTGCCCAGTATGCGGTCAAGAACCCAGTTGACGGGAGTTGCCGACACACTTGTGCATGTGCATATACCTATACCCTGCAGATGTTCTATCACATTTTTAATCAGCGGATATTGAACGTAAGGCGGATTGGGCACTTCTATGGTATGCGTACCCTCAGATGTCTGCAAAACGATGGGGTCATAAGTAAACACTGAGAAATTTACAATACCTTTCTCACCTACCACCTCTATGCGGTCTTCAGTGGCAGACTCATGAGCCACAAAACACCACGAGCCGCTGCCAGGCAGTCCATTTTCAAATTGGAAGCAGGCACTCACAGAATCTTCTGCTTGATACAATCCTCCCCTATTGGCGCAAATACCATTAGCTTCGGTAATAACTCCAAACACGTACTGGAGAAAATCGAGCTGATGAGGTGCAAGATCATAAAAATAGCCACCACCGGCAATGTCGGGTTGCAGTCGCCATGGCAGTTTGCCAGCTTTCTGATAGTCTAAATCGCGTGGCGGCACAGCAAAACGTATCTGCACGTTTACCACCTTGCCTATCACACCATCATCAATGATACTTTTAACCTTTTGAAAATAAGGGAGATAACGACGGTAGTATGCCACAAAACACGGAATATGTGTTTGCTCGCTCACACGGTTAACTCTTGAACAATCCTCATAGGATGCAGCCAGCGGTTTCTCAACATACACAGGTTTACCCGCTTTCATTGCCATGATGGCAAAGGTGGCATGGCTGGATGGCGGAGTAGCCACATAAACGGCATTCACATCAGGATCGTCGATGAGTTCTTGTGCATCAGTATACCATTTATTAATGCCATGCCGCTCAGCATAGTCGCGGGCTTTGGCCTCGCTTCTACTCATCACTGCTTCAACCATCGAACCCGGTACGCTACTGAACGCTGGGCCGCTCTTCAACTCAGTCACTTCACCGCAACCGATAAATCCCCATTTCAATATTTTCATAATAAGTATTAATTATAAGGCAAAGATACAAAAAAAACTGTACCTTTGCAATATCAAACGAGAAAATCTCATGTTATCAAACAAAAAATCGTGATATTATCAAACTTAAAACCAGATATTATATGGAAAAAAAGACTGGATTATCCCTGTATTCCTCCACTACCATACGCTCTTGCATTGTGGATGGCTATAAGTTGTTTGCTACCAATTTCACCTCGCTATTGAAGAGTTCATGGCTTTCGGCTGTGCTTTTTGGCATCTGTTGCTCCATTATTGGTCTTATCGAGGTTATTTATTTACCTCGTGCCATTGCAAGCGAGGTTATCAATGGTATGAGCGCCCAACAGGTCATTGCCAACCATCAGGACATCTGCATACTCTTTGTGGTAGCATTAGTCATAGGTGGCATCATTGAGATATGGCTCTATTCACATTCCGTATCGCAAATAAGGTCGTTTGCCACTAACGCAACGGTGGCTAAACCAACCAAATGGTTTAGTTTTGACAAGAAAGCAACATGGAAGACATTCAAGGCTTTTTTCTTCCTTTTGATTATCGCCTTTATTGCTATGATGGCCGTATCCTTATGTACAATGATTATGAGTACGATTAGCGGCACTACGATGGAGTCTGCACCTACCACAACCAAGGTGTTTATAGCCATCATTACAATCATTATCTGCCTGGTCCTGCTACCGTTGGCGGCTACCACCATGGGCTATCTCATCCATGATGACTTAGGATTCTTCAAACGCGTCTTAAAGAGGTATAGGGTGGCCACCAAGCACTATTCACAACTCTTCTCAGTAGTATTGGGAGGTGTTATCATTACCATAGCTATCATGTCATTGCTCACGTTACCCGTCATCATTCTTGCCACCGCCAACATGCAGGCAAACATGGGAAATGCCAATGGCGATCCTCTAAACATGCCATCATATATGCCCATTCTTACAGGCTTAATCTTCTTTATGTTTGGCATCCTCAAATCTTATCTCAACATGTCTTTTCTCTATCCTGTAGCTTTCGTGTCAGGACAAATTGAGAAACGCGAGATGGAGCGTAGAGAAGCAGACCTTCAGGCTGGAATTAATACCAATGGCGAAAACAATAGCAATAATTGTATGAGCACAAATAATTGACAACTATTAATACGATATGAAAAAGATTCTCTTCATTGATCGCGACGGAACACTTATCAAGGAACCGGCAGACGAGCAGATAGACGCTTTCGACAAACTAGTATTTGTGGAAGGAATGATTGCCAATCTGGCTTATATCCGCAAACATACCGACTATCTTTTTGTTATGGTGTCAAACCAGGATGGCCTCGGTACCGACTCGTTCCCTGAGAATACCTTCTGGCCTGTGCATAATTTCATTCTGCAGACTCTGAAGGGTGAGGGTGTAGAATTTGATGACATACTCATCGACAGACACTTCCCCGAAGACCATTCAAACATGCGCAAACCAGAAACGGGCATGGTGCAGAAATACCTAAAAGGCCACTACGACATAGCCAATAGTTACGTGATTGGCGACAGAGAGACAGACAGATTGTTTGCACAAAATATCGGATGCAAATCACTTATCCTTGCAGATGATGGCATGAATTGGGAGAAAATCAAGTCTATTGCATGCCAAGGTGAGCGCATTGCCCAAGTGTGTCGCAAAACCAAAGAAACGGATATAACAGTAGAAGTAAACCTCGATGGCAATGGTAATTGTGATATATCCACGGGATTGGGATTCTTTGATCACATGCTCGAGCAGATAGGCAAGCATGGCATGATTGATTTGAAAGTGAAAACCATCGGTGACCTACATGTGGATGAGCACCATACCATTGAAGATACTGCCTTGGCTTTGGGTGATTGTATTCGCCGTGCATTGGGCGACAAACGTGGTATAGAGCGCTATGGTTACTGCCTACCCATGGACGACTGCCTATGCCAAGTGGCTCTCGACTTCGGTGGGCGTCCATGGCTCGTGTGGGATGCAGAGTTCCATCGCGAAAGAGTTGGCGAGATGCCCACAGAGATGTTTCTCCATTTTTTCAAGAGCCTAAGCGACAATGCAGCTATCAACCTCAACATCAAGGCTGAGGGCACCAATGAGCACCATAAGATTGAAGGTATCTTCAAGGCCTTTGCGCGTAGTCTGCGCATGGCAATAAAAAGGGATATCAACAATCAGCAGTTGCCAAGCACCAAGGGAGTGCTGTAGCAATCTGCATCACCATGAGAGTGGCATGACCATTATTTGGTCATCTCACTCTCAATCCGTCGCCCACCTTAATAGAATATGCTGGCGAGAGGTGATTGATCTTATATAGATATTTGACCCTTATGCCATAGAGCTGGGCTATGGAATACATCGATTCACCAGACTTCACGTAATGAATATGGTTTTTGAAAGTCTTTGGCGCCTTCTTCTTTTTCTTCTTCAGATAAATAATCTCTCCCTCTTCAAGGGTATCGTCACGATGGCGCTCGTTATATGAAGCAATTCTGCGGTATGACAAGCCCATTTCTTCTGCTATGCTTCGGAATGTATCTCCCTTGCGCACACGAACATAATAATTTCCATTGAATTCATATATGGCGTGTGGCTGCCCACTAAATGGATGTTTGCCATTATGATAAGGTTTATATCCCTTTGAGTGGTCATAATCATTCAGGTTGTAGCACTCAATGATATTGATAAGAAGCGTAGGGTATTGTGGATTGGTAGCATAGCCCGCAGCCTTGAGTCCACGAGCCCATCCCTTATAGTCAGTGATTTTGAGTGAAAAGAGCGAACGATATCTGTTGCCCTTTACAAGAAAGAGCGAGTGGTCTTCATAACTCTCATACGCATTCTTGTATGCTCGGAAGCATTCATCGGGTCTGTCGTCGGTGGCATAGATGGTTCTACCTGTCCATCCATGGCATTTTATTCCGAAATGATTGTTGCCCTTCACTGCCAGTCTACTTTTGCCTGCACCCGACTCAAGCAGTCCCTGTGCCAGTGTAATGGATGCAGGCACACGATATTTGTGCATCTGCTCTATTGCCACGTCCTTATACTGGTCTATATAGTTTTGATATGCGCTGTTCCATCTAACCTGAGCATTGGTTACAAGACTGAAAACAGTCATGCCAAGCATTACCACATATCTGTTAATGTATTGTATCTGATCAATAATCATGTCAATATTTATTTTTCAAATGCAAATTTAATCAAAATAAGCGATAAATTCAAAGAAATTAATTATATTTGCGAGAAAATAGACTTGATTATGGAAAAACGTATATTAAAATCCACTATTGGCATTGCCAAAATGGACGAAATGAGTGCTGATGAGCAACGTCTCATATCCAAAGCCATTGAAATGACCAATCACAGTTACGCCAAATACTCACATTTCAATGTGGGAGCAGCAGTAATGCTTGAAGATGGCTCGATTATTGGCGGTTGCAATCAGGAGAATGCAGCTTTCGGTGTTACTATCTGTGCCGAGCGCACTGCCTTGTTTGCCGCTGCTGCACAAAATCCCGAAACACCCGTTACCACTATTGCCATAGCAGCCCGCAACGATCAGGGACTCCTTGCCACCCCCGTCACTCCGTGCGGCACATGCCGTCAGGCGATGATTGAAACAGAAACGAGATATGGTCGTCCACTTCGCATTTTGCTCTTTGGCACCTCATGTGTCTATGTCATCGATGGCATTTCTCAACTGATGCCACTATCATTCAGCGACTGTCAGTTGTGATGGTATGACTATTGGCAGACGTGCCACATCGTCAGGGTTTAAATATGTAGCACCCGATATCTGTGGGCTCGCCTCTCATCTTCATGTCATGATCGTATGGGAAGATATTATTAAGGTTCAATGCCTTGCCAATACCTGTAGATAGTGAGTCGAGATGGAAATCATAGATGAGGTTATCTTCATCTATAATTGCGAAGTGTTGCTTACCTTGTATGCTATCGTCGGGCGACTCAAAGATTACATTATCGAAAGCCTTCAATTGTAAACTATCTGTTATCTCAGGTGTTCGCATGATGCAATGTGAGAAATAATATGAAAACGTCACGGTGCTGTCTCGACTGTCTCCCATCACCACATCCTTTTCATACCCTGTAACCAAACAGTTGTAGCATTCGATAAATCGCAATGGTATGTCACTATTGTCACGATAGTTGGCAAAACGCAATGCTGCACCTCGGTCGGCGCTGAAAGGATAGAACTGCGCCAGTGTGGCATGCAGCACCAAAGCTCCACCACCATAGACAGACAGGCAGTCGCCAAGGTTATTGCTAATCTGACAGTTCACCACTTGAACAAAAGCATTAGTGGCTTCCAGTCCTGGTCCCTTGCAGTTGTGTATAGTAGAGCACATTATTGTGAGTCGCGGTGTTATGGAATCGTATGCTGCAGAATCACAAATCACTCCATAAGAACCGCTGTGTATATCTGCCATGTTGATGATGTTTCCCTTTGAACTGCTATGTATACGTATACCCTGCCATTGTCCGCTCACCCTGTCGTAGGGAAGATAGTCAAACATGTGGTCGGTGCGGTCGCCTCTCATCTCAACAATACCATTGCCCACTCCACTTCCATTTACATTACCATTGCCCATACCATTGTTTACAAGCAGACGCCCATACACGTCAATACCGGCATCAGCATGAAAGAACAGGCGTGTAGGTCCATTTATAGAAAGTGTGGCTGTGCTGTCAATAGTTATT
>JALFPC010000055.1 GCA_022782305.1 Prevotella sp.
TAGGAAAAAGTTCGACAAGTCGTTTACAGTGCCTTTCAAACCTGCGGATGACGGAGAAAGAAAGGTTGAGCACGAGGAGAGACAAAGGGTAAAACCTACAGAACCCGATACGCTGTCTAATCCCGTGTCTCCCGACGAGAAGAAACATGAGCGTGTGGTTCCAGACGAGAAGAAACATGAGCGTGTGGCTCAAGAGGAGAAGCCAACTCAGCGTGTACCTCAAGAAGAGAAGCCAAGGCAGCAAGTGACACCGCAGCCTGTAAAGAACCAAAATACTGATGCACCTGTATTCAAGGTTCAGATACTGACCATGAGCAAGAAATTGTCTGCAGGCAACAAAGCCTTCAAGGGACTTACAGATGTGGATTGCTATCAAGACAATGGGTCTTATAAGTATACCGTGGGAGCATCCACAGACTATAACGAGATATACAGACTCCGCAAGTCTATTCTAAACAAGTTTCCAGAGGCTTTCATCATAGCATTCAAAAATGGGCAGCGCACTGATGTGGTGGCGGCAATACGTGAGTTTAAACAAAACAGAAAATAATATATAGGATATGAAATATTTTACTAAAGAGGTGCAGATAGCACTTGTGGCAGTGGCTGGAATAGCCGTACTGTTCTTTGGACTGCAGTTTCTCAAGGGCCTGTCTATCTTTTCCTCAAGCAACAATTATTACGTGGTTTTCGATGATGTGAGCGGACTCTCATCGTCAAGTCCCGTTTATGCCAATGGCTATAAGGTGGGTGTGGTTACCGACGTAACATATAATTATGCCACCAACAAGGGAGTAGTGGCCACGGTGAGCCTCGACAAACAGTTGAACCTGGCCAAGACATCCCGTGCAGAGATCTCTACCGACATGATGGGCAACACCAAGGTAAACATCATCCTCGGCGATGCTGCCTTGGGCATGGCTGCTCCTGGTGATACCATCAGCGGCGGAGCAGAACAGGGAGCCTTGGGCATGGCTGCCGATATGGTGCCCGACATACAGAAAATGCTGCCCAAACTCGACTCCATTCTTGCCCGCATCAATATCCTGCTTGCCGACAAGTCTCTCGACGCATCACTGCATAATGTGGAGGATATCACCGCCAATCTAACCGTGACCACAGCGCAACTCAACATGCTCATGGCATCTCTCAACCAAAGGATGCCCACAATGATGGACAAGGCAGACGGTGTGTTGGACAATGCCGATAAACTGACAGAGAAACTGGCTGCCATCGACTATGCAGCCACATTGGCAAAAGTAGATGCCACACTCAACAACGTGGAGGAGATGACTGCCAAACTCAATAGCAAGGAGGGTACCCTCGGACTGCTCATGAGAGACTCGTCTCTATATAATAACCTCAATAGTACAATGAGAAGTGCCGACTCGCTGCTTATCGACCTCAAGGCACATCCTAAGAGGTATGTGCATTTCTCCATCTTTGGAAAAAAAGACAAATAAGAGAATATTTTAATTTTGTCTAAATATTGATGATTGTGCCATTATACTCATAATTGACAAATAATCAATGCATTACAAAACAAAGTCCCGAACACTTGAATAGTGTCTTTCGGGACTTTTTGATTGATAACGATTTGGGCTGCAAGTAGTTATAATAATGCAAATGCCACTTAGAGTAAGGTTTTTTGAATATTGTGCTCAATCGCCCAATTTATGCCACTTTGTCACTCTTGCAGCAGGCATCTATATAATTAGCCGATTTGTATAATTCAAAAAAAAATGCGACCTTTGCACTCACAAAGCCAAAAAACCGGTTAATTACCAATAAGAAATCGTATCACCAGATGAAACAAGAGCATAAGGTGCTTTGGGATAATTGTCTTGCTTTAATCAAGGACAATGTGACCGAGCAGCAGTACAAAACATGGTTCGCACCAATTGTTTTCGAGTCTTTCTCCACAGAGAGCAAAGACCTCTTGGTGCGTGTTCCAAGTCCGTATGTCTACGAGTACTTGGAGCAATACTATGTGAGTATGCTTAGCAAAGTGCTGCGACGATTCTTTGGCGAAGGAGTGCGACTGAAATACAGGGTGGTTACCGACAAGGCACATAATATATCTACGGATATAGAGTGTGACCAGCCTGCAGAAATAGAGGCACGCAAACCGCAGACCAGGGCCAACAAGGCTCCCGACACCCTTGATGCTGCCATGCCTCAGGATATCAATCCAAACCTTAATCCCACGCACACCTTCAATAATTATATTGAGGGCGACAGCAACAAACTGCCACGCACTGTTGGCATATCCATAGCCCAGCATCCTGGCAAGTCTACCTTCAACCCCTTCTTTGTCTATGGACCATCGGGTTGCGGCAAGACACATTTAGTCAATGCCATCGGTGTGAGGTGCAAGGAGATGTATCCACATAAGAGGGTGCTCTATGTCAGTGCTCGCCTCTTTCAGGTGCAGTTTACAGATGCTGTCAGAAACAACCGTGTGAATGATTTCATCAATTTCTACCAGACCATAGACGTGCTGATTGTTGACGATATTCAGGAGTGGGCCACAGCAACCAAGACATTAGACACCTTCTTCCATATCTTCAACCATCTCTTCCGCACGGGCAAGCAGATAGTGTTAGCCTCCGACCGCCCACCTGTGGATCTGCAGGGAATGAAAGACCGCCTGCTAACCCGTTTCAGTTGCGGTCTCATCGCAGAACTTGAGAAGCCCAACCCACAGTTGTGCATAGACATTCTCAACTCCAAATGCCGCCGTGATGGTCTGAAGATACCATCAGATGTGATTGCCTATATTGCCGATACCGCCAATGGCAGTGTGCGTGACCTTCAGGGAGTGATCAACTCATTGCTTGCCTATTCGGTTGTATACAATAGCGATATCAACATGCAATTGGCTGAACGAGTCATCAAACGCGCCGTCAAGATAGATAATCATCCATTGACTGTTGACGACATTCTTGAGCAGGTATGCAATCATTATAATGTAGAACAGAAGGATGCCTTAGGCAGGAGCCGCAAGCGCAATTTCGTTCTTGTAAGGCAAATCTCAATGTATTTGGCACAGAAGTATACCAAGATGCCAGCATCTCGCATAGGTCAACTGATAGGCAGTAGAGACCATTCCACCGTCATCCATAGTTGCGACACTATAGACAAGAAGATAAAAACCGACAAGACCTTTGAGATGGAGATAGCCCAAATTGAAGAGTCTTTCAAGATCAAGAAATAATAAAAGGTGCGACCATCAGCCGCACCTTTTATTATTTACATCACATCCAGTGATGCTTTATTCATGCAATCATAGTTCCCATGTGGCACCAACGATAAACCAGGTTCCGGGTTGTGGCACACAACCATAATCTACGTATGACTTATCGAAGATGTTGTTGGCTTCCACATATACATTGCAGTCGCTGGCCTTCCATGACAGGCGGGCATCGGCAATGCCATAAGGGGTATATGCTTTGATAGTGCCATCGGTGGCAGTATAAGAGCCTGTGCGGTCCTGCCATCTGTAATAGAGGTCTACATACAGTTGTCGCCAGGGGTTTAGTTGCAGGTTGCCCACAACTTTGTGCTTGAGGTATTCGAGAGAATACTTGCTTTCGAGATTGGCGCTGATGTCCTTGTCCTGATTGATATAACTATATGAGAGGTTCAGGCTTCTCACCACTTTTTGGCTTGTGATGAGATGATGGAAATGGAGCCCTACTGACGCCTGCACTCCAATAGCGTTTATCTTGGTGAAGTTCACCGATTGCCATGTAGCATTGCTGCCATCATCGAGATTTCTAATCCAGTCAATCATGTTTCGCCAATGATTATAATAGATGTTTGCCTTGGCTGAAATGGCAGCGGTAGAGTAGGTGAGTCCACCCTCCACAGAGGTCAGTTCCTCGGGTTTGAGATATTTGTCTGCCTTATGGCCACCCACTGAATAGTATAGTTCGGTAACCGATGGCATTCTCAGCGACGTGTTATATGAAGCGTATGCTTTCAGGGCATTGGTGATACGGTATCCCATGTCAACTCCGGGATATACCCTCATGTTCATGTTGTTCCATGAGTTTTTGACCGCTGTGATGCCTGCCGACATTGAAAACCTGTTGAGGATGATGTTATGCTCAAGCACAAGGTTTATGTTTGTGCGGTTGATACCATAGAGATAGTCGCGGTTTGTGTTGTGCACATGCTTTGGCGAGGCGAGGGGCTCGCCCAAGGTGGTGCTCACGAGGTCTTCATTTCTTAAATCGGCACAGATGGCAGTGCGTCCCGCCACCCAGTCGAAATAACTGTTTATGCCCACTCCAATCACATCACTGCGATGGTAGTTGAATGGCACAGAACCGTTTACTGCATCATCGCCGCGGATGAGTTCAAACCTGTCCATGCTCCTGTTCCAATAAATGGATGGCATGATATGCAGTGCACCATGTCTGTTTTCACCCTGTAGGGCCATAAAGGTCTTGAGGGTATGCTCAAACTGGTTGTCAAACCTGCTGCTGTAGAAGGTGTTGGAACCGAAGTCCTTGACGCTGATGCCCGCATGCCATCTCACCTTGGCCCAATCGTCGGCATAGTGGCCCTGATAGAATGCTTTGATGCCCTCGAAATCGGCATTGAGATTACCCTGGCTATTGCGGCTGTAACCATCGCTGTGTGAATAGTTGGCAGAAAGTTGGTTATTGAAATGCCCCGTCACGATGTTTGCCCTTGCTCCTGCGGCAACATAGCCATAACTGCCCGATTCGGCATGGGTAGAGACACTGGATTTGGGGTTGCAGCGTGTGACGATGTTGATGGCGCCCACCAATGATGGAGTGCCGTAGACGCGGGCCGATGGGCCTTCGAGCACCTCTATGCGCTCTATCTCTGATATGTCTACGGGGAAATCGAAGGCGTTGTGGCCTGTTTGCGGGTCGCAGATGCTGATACCATTCAACAGAATGGCTATCTGCTCATAGTTGCCGCCCCTAATGCTCACGTCGGTCTGCGCACCTATGGGTCCGCGCTGTCTGACGTCTACGCCAACGGCGTATTTGAGCAAGTCATTGACACTCTGTACTGGGGCGGCTTGGATATCCTTTCTCTCCAGTACAGTAACCATTCTCACCGCCTGGCTCTTGGCCATAGGCGCCCTCGACCCAGTGATGCTCACCTCGTCGAGGATCATCTCTTTGTCTGTCTGGTATGAGATAGAATCATCGGTAACAGGCTTCACGCCTATTCCCTCGGCTCTGGCATGGCTGAGCGTGGCCACGCTAAGGGTGCCGATAATCACCTCACGTCCAAGGCATGCAAAGAGAGAGTAGCCTTTGCGTCCAAATCTCTTGAACTTAAAGACATCTCGCTTGTTAAAAATGCTTTTGTACATGATAGAAATAATTAATATATAATTTTTGCTATGCCGTAGTTGGCAAAGCGAGCGCAAAGATAGCAATTTCTTTTGTCAAAAGTGAAAATAATATTAATAAAAACGGGTGTTTGTGGTTAAAAAGCACCAAAATGACTACCTTTGCACCTTGAAATGAATATTGTAAAATTCTTCAGAAAGTTCTCATTGCCATCATCATTGGCAATAGGAACGGTGGGGTATCTGCTTTTTGCCAAGGTACCCATACTGGAGCCCATAGGCGATGTGGCGGGACCGCTATTGCAGTCGCTGCTGCCCATAGTGCTCTTTTCACTATTGTATGTCACCTTCTGCAAGATCCAGATAAAGGAAATGAAGCCGAGGGTATGGCATTTCTGGTTGCAGGCCATACGTGTGGGTCTGTCGGCATTCATGGTTTTTGTCATTGTCAATACTGACGATGCCAACATGCGTTTGGTGCTTGAGGGTGCTTTTATATGCATAATATGTCCTACGGCGGCGGCTGCTCCGGTGGTAGCAGAGAAACTGGGAGGCAGTGTGGCCTCACTAACCATCTATACAATCATGGCCAACGTGGTGACATCAATAATCATCCCACTCTTTTTTCCAATGGTGGAGAAAAGTGCCGACATCAGTTTCATTGCAGCCGCGCTCATGGTGCTGCGCAATGTAACCACGGTACTGGTGTTGCCGTTGGCATTGGCGCTGATAAGCCGCAAGGTAATACCCCATTTCACACGTCGTGTGGCAGAGGTTAAAGACTTGGCTTTCTATATGTGGTGTTTCAACCTTTCTATAGTTACAGGACTGACGGTAAGGAATATACTGGCATCCACGGTGAGTGGATGGGTGCTGGCCATGCTGCTCATCCTGCCCCTGTTTATTACCATCCTGCAGTTTGCCATAGGCAAAGCCGTGGGCAAGCATTACGGCGACAGCATAACTGCCGGACAGGCTCTTGGACAAAAGAATACCGTGGTGGGCATCTGGCTTGCTATCTCCTTTCTCAATCCTCTGTCTGCCGTGGCTCCAGGTGCCTACGTGCTGTGGCAAAACATGGTTAACGCATGGCAGATATGGTACAAGGAGAAATACGGCAAACTCAAATGGTAGTAATAGATAGGATTTAATGTTGCGGAGTGACTTTAGACTATAGGATTTATAGAATTAATGTTAAATAGTTGGAAACTAAAGGAAAAAGCCGTAAATTTGCAGCAATATTGTGCCCTTATACGTATAAGAGAAAAAAAGGCAAGACAAATCAAGAGAAATTTTAACAAGAAACAAATAGCAAGAAACAAATAACAAGACAATAATAATATTAATAGCATAATCATCAAAAAATGGAACAAGTGTTTAGTTATATCGTCGGACTTGGTGCTCCGGTGATGATGCCCATCCTGTTTACTATACTGGGCGTGTGTATTGGTATCAAGTTTGGCAAGGCTCTCAAGTCGGGTCTGTATGTAGGTGTCGGTTTTGTCGGTCTGTCGGTAATCACTGCATTGCTTACAGACACCATGGGTCCGGCCCTCAAGGCTGTGGTGGAGACCTTCGGACTCTCTCTGCAAGTCTTCGATATGGGATGGCCGGCTGCTGCCAGTGTGGCTTACAACACCACAGTGGGTGCTTTCATCATTCCTGTATGCCTCGGTGTCAACCTGCTGATGCTGATCACCAAAACAACGAAAACAGTCAATATCGACCTGTGGAACTATTGGCATTTCGCCTTTATCGGAGCCATAGTATATTTCGCCACAGAGAGCGTAATATATGGATTCGGTGCTGCCATAGCCTGCTATATCATAACCCTGGTGTGTGCAGACCTTACAGCTGCCAAGTTCCAGTCTTTCTATAAAGATCTCGAGGGAATATCCATTCCGCAGCCTTTCTGCGCCAGTTTCGTGCCCTTTGCCGTGGTTATCAATAAGGTGCTCGACAAGATACCTGGCATCAACAAAATAGATATTGATGCAGAGGGAATGAAGAAGAAGTTCGGACTCTTTGGCGAACCTCTCTTCCTCGGGGTAGTTGTGGGCATGCTCATTGGCTATTTCGCCAATTATGAGTTGCCAAAGATGCTCATGCTCGGTGTTAAGATGGGTGCCGTGATGGAACTCATACCACGTGTTACAGGACTTTTCATCGAGGGTCTCAAGCCTATCTCCGAGGCTACACGTGAACTTGTAGGGCGCAAGTTCAAAAACTCATCAGGCCTGCATATAGGCATGAGTCCAGCACTTGTTATCGGTCATCCAGTTACTCTTGTGGTGTCTATCCTCCTTATCCCCGTAATCATCATCCTGGCTTTTGTGCTGCCAGGCAACAAGTTTCTGCCTTTGGCCTCTCTTGCCGGCATGTTCTATCTCTTCCCATTGGTATTGCCCATCACAAAGGGTAACGTGTTCAAGACGTTTATCATCGGACTCGTAGCTCTCATCGTGGGTGTCTACTTTGTTACCGACCTGGCTCCTGCCTTCACAAGTGCTGCCACCGACGTGTATGCCAAGACCCAAGACACCGCTGTAAAGATTCCGCAGGGCTTTGAGGGTGCCGGAGCTCTCGATTTCGCCTCAAGCCTCTTCTGCTGGGTTATCTATCATCTCAGCGTTACCATCAAGTATGTGGGTCCTGCAGTTCTCGCTCTGTTCACCCTCGGCATGATGATCATCAATCGCCGCAATATCGTGAAAGAAGACAAGGCGGCAGCCACAAACAACGAGAAATAATATCTGATAGGCTATTTGGTACAACAATAATATAAATATCAACAAATCAATAACAATAAAAAGTATTAACATGAAAAGATTTGCAATCGCTCTGCTGCTGGGCGTTTCAGCAGCCACTGCTTCTGCACAGATTACCCATTATACAGTGCAGACAGCTTGTCATCCACAGGATGTGAAAACTTATGACACCGAGCGTCTCCGTGGTGCTTTCATGATGGAGAAGGTGATGGTGGCCGACGAGATCAATATCACCTATACCCTCTATGACCGCCTCATTTATGGTGGCGTGATGCCTGTAAACAAGGTGCTCAAGCTCGACACCTTCCGTGAGCTGGGACCAGAGATCACCTATTTCCTCGAGCGTCGCGAACTGGGTGTTATCAATGTTGGTGGCAATGGTGTGGTTACCGTTAACGGCAAGGAGTATCCCATGAAGTTCAAAGAGGGATTATATGTTGGTTGCGGCAAAAAGGAGGTGACATTCAAGAGTAGCGACCCAAAAAATCCTGCCAAGTTCTACATCAATTCTACCCCTGCCTACAAACCATACGTTACACAGCTAATCACCACCGACAAGAATGCAGACCCAAAGAAATATGCCATTGCACTGTCTGACCGCTATGGCAAGATGGAAGATAGCAACGACCG
>JALFPC010000065.1 GCA_022782305.1 Prevotella sp.
CGCCGCCGCCACAAGACATGGAAATGGTCGCTCATTGCTGGAGCCATCATTTCTGCCATCGTCTTCTATTACTTCAACAGTAGCAACAAGGAAGATATCAAGAAGTCGGAGGATGCCGTGGCCTTGGTTAAAAACTGGACCGAAGCCGACACTACCATCACCTACAAGCAGGCTTCGGCAACAAATAACATCGACTACAACAAACGCCTATTTAATGCCAATTTTTATAAGGTATACCTGCTCAATGATATCAAGCACAAAGAGAAGGATTATTCCAAGTATGCGGCCGATTTTGCCCATATGGCAGACACCGCCAGCAATGAGAAGAATAAAGAGCGATTCCTGAAATCTTCCCAGGATTATACAGACAGAGCCAAGACCAGTCGTGCCAAGTTTGATACGATTGCCAGCATGAAGTATGCACAGATCAAGGAGTTGGCACTCAAGGATGTTGAAAAGAATCTGGAAAGAGATAAGGATTCAGCTGCCACCACCACAGGATGGCTCATTTATCTCATCATCCTCATCCCTCTGTATATCATCACTGGCTATCCATACGGATATCTTATCACCAACCACAGACGCCAGCATGGTTTCATGAATGGGCTTCAGAAATGGGGTTTCCGCATAGCAGCCTTCTTCTTTGGCACGGGAGTGCTCATGAACCTTCTGCCCGACGATATCGTACGCTACCGCTATTCAGATGGTTCCACGAGAGACGAAAGCGAGCCCAATGCCGCCAATTTCATAATCTTGGCACTCAAGTTTGGACTCATGCTCGTCGGCATATTCATTTTCTGCTTCATCTCAGTATTTATAATGACTGTGCAGAGCATCACTGGTCTCAAGCGCAATTTCAACTGGGGTGCCCTCTACAATAAGATAAAGGGTCAGAAAGCATAGTGATTACTCCCCCAGAAAACTATCGTCTCTATGATAGCGTCCACAATATGCGGTGCTATTATAGAGACGATTTCATTACTGCTATTCCACCACCTGCGGACCTCTCACCTTCTGCTTTTTGCTTATTCCGCTCTTTATCTCGATATTGAGGCCATCGCTGAGACCTGTCTTCACGGGAGTACGCTTATAGGAAACATTCTCTCCCTTGCCCTCCACCACATAAACGAATGTGGAATCGCCAACAAATTCTATGGCACTCTCAGGCAGTGTCATCACCCTCTTGGCCTGGGCCAGCACTATCTGGGCATTGGCACTGTATCCTGAGCGAATCTTACCCTTACCCACCGACTTGACGGCAGCCTTCACCTCAAACTGGTTGCTGCCGTTGCTCTCGGTGGCCTTTGGCGACACATACTCGAGCACGGCATCGAAACTCAGGTCCTGAAGGGCACCCACGGTAATCTTTACGGGCATACCCTCTGATATCAGTCCCACCTCGGTCTCATCAATGTTTCCACGGAAGATAAGGTCATTCATATTGGCCACCGAAGCGATGGTGGTACCGTCATTGAAGGTATTGCTCAGTATGACGCTGTTGCCCACCTTGACGGGAATATCAAGGATTACTCCGGAGATAGTGGAGCGTATGAGTGTGCTGCTCTGCTTGGCATTCGACTTAGACACGCCGTTCATCACCACCTCCAGGGCGTCCACGGCAGCACTCATCTCCTCTTTGGCCTGGTTGAAGGTCTGCGCCACCTTCTCATACTCATCGTTGCTGACCAGTCCCTTGTCGAAGAGAGTTTTCTGTCGGTTATAGTCAATCTGCGCCTGGTTGAGGTTTATTTCTGCCAGCCTCACTCTACTCTGCGCCGAACTGAGTTGCCCCATGTCAGGAATAACCTTTACCTTGGCTATCACCTCGCCTTCGTTTACATACTGTCCTGCTTCCTTAAAGATTTCTGTTATGATACCGCTGATCTGCGGCTTCACGTTAACCTCATTGCGTGGTTCAATCTTTCCCGTAATCACTGTCGACTTGGTTATATCTCCCACAGCCGGCTCAAAGATGGTGTAAACAACAGGTTTCGGTTGCGATTTCTGATAGAGGAACACAAAAGTGCCGATAAAGACAAGTGCAATAATCAGCGCCACAATCAATTTATAATACTTCTTCATGCTATTATGGTTTATTATTTATATTTCTATTCGTCTCTCATTGCATCTACGGGTTTGATGTTCATGGCCCTAAAGGCAGGTGCCAATCCCGCTGCCACCCCCATCAGGCAGAGCAGTGCAAGTGATCCTATTGCCATTGAGAATGACACTTGGAAATGGCTTTCCACCACACCATCCACGGTATTTCCCATTTCTATCATCTGCAGTATGGCCACGCCGATCATTATGCCGCTCATGCCCGCCACTGTAGTCAGCACTATGCTCTCGGCAATGATCTGCAATAGTATCACCTTGGGTGTAGCCCCAATGGCACGCCTTATGCCTATTTCTGCTGTGCGCTCCCTCACTGTCACCATCATGATATTCGACACTCCAATGGCACCAGCCAGCATTGTACCTATTCCCACCAGCCATATCAGGAAGTTAACCCCGTCAAATAGGCTGTCCATGATACCGAAGAGCACCTCGGTATTGAATATCATCACCCCCTGCTCATCGTCGGGATGCACGAGATGTGCCCTTGCCACCACATGCCTCATGCGTGAGGTAATGGAACTCATCACCACGCCCTGTTTGCCCGAGCAGACTATTAAGTCTACGGAATTGCCCCTGTTATATGCAATGCGCAAAACCGACTGCGGTATATCTATTGTCTGGTCTGGCCTGCTTCCTATGTTGGCACCCATGCCCTCTCTCACGTCCAATCCCACCACGGTATAATAGGTAGAGTCAATGCGTATAGAAGCACCGCAGGGGTTGCCGCCCCCTGGAAAGAGGTTGTCATACACCTCTTTTCCAATCACACAAACCTTGTTTTTGTGCATATCGTCGCTGTCGGAGAGATAGCGTCCGTATTTTATCTTGGGTGCCGACAAGTGCACCAGATTGGCCTTGCATCCCCTGATCTGTGCCGAATAATTCTTGTTGCCATTCACCACTTTCTTGCTGCCGACAAACATCACTGGCGATATCACATCCAGTTCGGGCACCTGGCGCTTCAGTCTGTCCACATCTTCGAGGTCCATATACCATGATCTGCCCTTGTTCATACCCTTATATGCCTTGGTAGTTTTCTGTGCCCATATAGTGGTGGTATTGGTAGCAAAGCCCTCAAAATTCTTTTCGAGCATCTCTTTGAGTCCCTGTCCGCCTCCAATGAGCACTATGAGCATAAAAACTCCCCAAAACACACCGAATCCTGTGAGCAGGCTCCGTGTTTTGTTACGTGTCAGAGTATCAATAATCTCTCTGTATGTATCCAGATCTATTCTCATCTATAAAACTATTTCGTTATTTGACCCTACAACTTCAACTTATCCGTTTGAAATACAAAATCCATCCATGTCATTCTGCTCTCAGAGCCTCTATAGGTCTGACCCTTGCAGCCTTGATAGCAGGCATTAGTCCTGCCACTGTGCCAGCAATGATTATCACCAAGGTAGCCTGAATGCATATATCCAGCCCCACTGTTGGGTTTACAAACATGGTAGCCTGAAAGAGTCCCGTATCCACGGTTTTTTGTCCTATGGTTGCGTTCATATACTCATTTGCCGCCACTCCGCAGATCATGCCTATATATCCGAATATGGCTGTAGTAATCATGCTCTCCACGATTATGAGTTTTAGTATGTCCCATGGTTTTGCCCCAATGGCTTTTCTTATACCAAATTCCTTTGTTCGTTCTTTCACCGATATGAGCATGATGTTGCTCACCCCCACTATTCCGCTTATCAGAGTAAAGAGTCCTATCACCCACAGTGCGGTGCGCAATATGCTTATTCCCTGCTCCATCTGTGCATTATCAGAGAATCTGTTCCACACCCATATAGCCCTTGTATCGTCGGGGGCTGCATCATGCAACATGTTAATTTTCTGCCGATACCTCTCTTCCATATCTTCGCTCTCTTTCAGTGTTGATATGTTTTTGAGTTCTATTGATATCTCGTCGGTTTTGTTTCCCTTGGCATATATGGCTTTCAGTGTAGAAAAGGCTGTAAAGAGTTGTTTGTTTTGCATCTGCTGGTCATCTTTGATTATTCCCACCACCACAAAGGCCAGTCCACCTATCTCCACATGCTTTCCGATGATGTCATGATAGTCTTTCACCAGTTCGGCAGCCTGTTTGTCTGTGAGCACCACCACCTTTCGTTTCTCTCTTATGTCTATATCGTTGATATACCGTCCGCAGATAATCTTTCGTTTGTTTATTTCCTTGCCCGAAGGCTGTTCGCCCACGAGAGTCTGGTCTGCCACATAGTTATTGGCATATCTCACTGTCACTCCATAGGCATACGCCACGCCTCCCACCCTTTTCACGTTATGTGCAAAGAGAGTGTCAGTCATCTCCACATCCCTGTCGTCGAGTGTTATGGCCCTATTTTCTTTTAGGCCATGGTATGGTTTCGATGTATATCCCCCTCCCACGAGCATCGAGTTTGTCAGGTAGTTATCTTGCTGTTGCAGTTGTGCATTGATGAGTCCGTTTCCCGAACCGAGCAGGAATATGATCATAAAGATGCCCCAGGCCACCGAAAAGCCTGTGAGTGCCGTTCTGAGTTTGTTTCTTCGGGCTGCGCCCCATATCTCTTTAAACATGGTTGTATATAGTTATGTCCGTCACTTAAAGCCTCTGTTGGCATGATGGTCGTGGTTGTCTTCTATGCACTCTATCACACCATCTTTGATATGCACTATTTTGTTTGTCTCGTTGGCCACACCTCCCTCGTGAGTCACCACAATAATGGTTATGCCCTGCTCTTCGTTTAGTTTTTTTAGCAGCGCCATCACGTCGGCACTTGTTTTCGAGTCGAGTGCTCCCGTTGGTTCGTCTGCCAGTATGATTTCAGGCTTTGTTATCAGTGCCCTTGCTATGGCCACTCTCTGTTTTTGTCCGCCCGACATTTCATTGGGATAATGGTTTGCCCACTGTGTCAGTCCGAGTTTCTCGAGATATTGCATTGCCATCTCATGTCTCTTTCGGCGTCCCACTCCCTGATAGAACAGTGGCAGTTCTACGTTTTCCACGGCTGTTTTGAATGGTATGAGGTTAAACGATTGGAATATGAATCCGATCATTTTGTTGCGGTAGTGTGCAGCCTTGGTCTCGCTCAGGTTCTTGATGGCCACTCCCCCCAGGGTATAGGTACCCGAGTCGTAATTGTCTAATATGCCGAGTATGTTGAGCAGTGTCGACTTGCCTGAGCCCGATGCCCCCATGATAGACACAAACTCACCTCTGCATATATCCAGGGTTATCCCCTTGAGCACATGCAGTGGTTGTGCCCCCTGATAGGTTTTGTTTATGTCTCTCAGTGCTATGACTGTATTGTTGTTGCCTTGTTTATCCATACCATAATGCATTATATTGTTGTCATGTCTTACCATTATTACTTACTGTCATGCATTTACACCCGTTATCCCCTACACCATATTATTGATGCAGGGGACGGGGTGTGTTTATTCATTCCAGTATTTGATTATATCGTCCATGGTGATGCCCAGCAATTTCATTTGTCTGAACATCTCTGGCAGTGTGTTCTTCACGAAGTCTGCCTTGCGTGTTTTCATGATTTCTTGGGCTGCACCCTTGGTAACAAAATAGCCCAGTCCGCGCTTGTTGTATATGATGCCGTCGCGCGCCAGTTCATCGTATGCCTTCACAGCCGTATTGGTGTTTACCTGCAGTGTCACGGCATATTCTCTCACCGATGGTATGCGCTCGTCTTCTATGAAATGACCCGCCAGGATCTCGTCGCATAATCGGTCGGCAATCTGCAGATATATGGCTTTGTCGTTGTTGAAAATCATAGATTGACAATAGAATTGTTAATACCTTGTGCTCTTTTGAATATTATGTATGCTCCCACATAGAAGGCGCCTGCCAGCACTATGTTATATGCCACATAGCCAGTAAACATCCAGTCTTGATTTACTGAAAATAATTCCATGGGGTTTACAGACAGCATGCCCATAATCATAAACCTCACCATCGACCATGCCATCAGGCATAATGATGTCAGCACCCATGCATGCTTTCTAAACAGTGCGCCGCCCAGCGTATATGATGAGTGTATCATCACGAATGCCAGATAGCACATCACCGCCAGTTTGGCTGCGCTGGCCTCAAATGGCATTTTGGCTCCGCTATTGAGTGCCACGGCTATATGGTCTTTGATGCTAACCATGTCTGACATGATGCCGAGATAGAAATGTGGTGTAATCAGGGCGCAATGCTGTGTCACCATAAAAGCAAACACCACCTGTATGAGTTCGGCTATCACTGTGCCTGCCACGAAGCATGTCAGATATCCTATGCTTGAGTGTAGCATGCGCACCAGAAATTTCTCGAGGTTTGAGGCTGGCAGCACCATAAAAGATATTCTCTCCTGCTTAGTCTTCATATTGTTCATCAGCATAGATGCCGATAGTGGCAGTAGCACCAGCAGCACCAGTCCCATGATTCCGCTGATCATGCTCACATATTCCGTTCTCACACCCTCAGTGTCGAAGCCATGCCTCATATTCCATATTATGATACATGCCACCAGGGCCATGCCCAGTCCCATCACCATGGCCTGCTTCACATAATAAGTCCATGTGTTTGCCACATGCTGCTTTGACAGCATTACAAATCGCGATAGTTTGAAATTGTCGTTCATAATCATTGTCATTTTTTGTTGTTGCCTGTTGGGCTGATATATATATGGATATTAAGGTTATTTTGTTTTGTTCATTGCATTGAAGAGCAGTTCCAGGTTTATACCAGTCTCCTCGTCGTTCTCTTGTCTTTTTGCCACCACGGCATTTCCTTGCAATGTAGGTTCCGAATAGATTACGTCGTCTGCCATCTCCTGTGGTGTGCGATATTCAAACTTATATTCGTTGCAGATGTCTGCCACCGAACTGTTCATCAGCAGTGTGTTTTCGTTTACTATCACCACATGGTCCAACAGTTGCTCTATGTCGTGCACTTGGTGTGTTGATATGATCAGGGTGCGGTCTTCGGTCATATAATTGGCTATCACCTTTCTGAACTGGCTCTTCGATGGTATGTCCAGTCCGTTGGTAGGTTCGTCCATGAGCAGTATGGATGTGCCTGAGGCCAGTGCGAAACTCATCACCACCTTTTTCTTTTGTCCCATCGAGAGTTCGTTCAGTTTGATGTTGCCTTCCAGTTGAAAGTCTTTCAGGCATTGGTCGAGCACCTCTCTGCTGAAGTTGGGATAGAATGGTGCTGTCGTTTTCACATAAGTGTCGAGTTTCACTGATGGCAGGTCATACTCTTCGGTCACTATGAAGAGGTCGCTGAGCATGGCAGGGCATCTGTCTGTGGCTTTCATGCCGTTTACGGTCACGGTGCCGCTCTTTGGTCTGAGCAATCCTGCCATGAGATATAGCAGTGTCGACTTGCCTGTACCGTTTTTGCCGAGCAGTCCATAGATCTTGTTTTTCTCGAAGGTAAGAGAGAAATCCTCAAACACTTTCTTGCTCTGTCCCTTGTATGCAAACGTTATGTTTTCTATTCTTATCATGATCTTTTGTTGATATTACATTATGTTTCTGTTTGCTCTGTGGTGCATGTTTTTGCTTTTAGAGTTCTGCCATCAGGCTGTTGACGTCTGGGTTCATGATGAGCATGCTGCCGGTGTTTCTATACTGCGCAGTCTCATTGTTCCATTTATAGTTGTTTACAGCCATCACGTTTCCATTTGCAAATTCATACTGTGCCATCTCCACGGGTCTTGAATATTCGTTCTTCTCAGCATTCCAGAGGCATTTCTCTATTGTCATGCCATTATCATTATATTTATATGTGAGTCTGCTCATATTCATCCATGTCTTGGTCATGTTGTTGTATGCCAGTGTTTGCTTTTCGGTCAGTCTGTCATTGCTGTCATAAACATAGGTATATTTTACCTTGGCCTTAAGTCCGCTTTTGAGATTGTCATACACCTCAATGTTGTTTACCTTTGAGTTTTCCATGTCAGCATTATAGCAATACTGATTGTTGTCGGTCTGGTTGACCATGCTCATAAACATTGCCAAAACTGTTGATACGGTGATAATTGGTTCCATAGTCATATTATTTTTATTTTTATATTATTCTTGTTTTAATTGTCTAATCTTCGCAGTATCACCATTGTTATAGTGTACTACTTTATTAGTACACTGCAAATGTAGAGCATTTTTGGTATATCTTCCAAATTATTTTGAATAAATCCTTCGAACAATAACACTATTTAACTATAAATCTTTATTTTGAAATACATTTTCACTAAAACAGTCATTATTTTGCCTATTACCCTGTGAAAAGACAAGTGGGTGCCACCTATTGCCACACCCACCTGTCATTAATAAAATCTCGGCCTTGAGTTACCGATATCACCTAATTCTGATTGCTTCATAATTCTATTCTGTTTATGATATGCTGGATTATTGATTACTATTTAACTTGCAAAATGTTCAAATGTTCAAATGTTCACTGGTGCCACTTTTTCACACGTAGGTGCGCGTACATATTATATATAAGAGGATTTCTTATAAGTACCACGCTTCTCTCCTTTTACCACCACGCCACTCTTTATCAGTCTACGCAGCCATGTATTAGCAGTATTCAATGGCACTCCCATATCTTCGACCTTTTCTAACCATTGGCTTCTGCTAAACTCATCATCCATCGTATCGAGCAATCGTTCGCGGTCAGAGATATTCTTATTCTTTACCTCATTGTGCTCTATAAACGATATGATATGGGTAGCGTGAAGATACAATGGCTCAGCCAGAGATAGACAGGCTTCGAAATCGTCTTTTGATATACTTACCTCACATGATGATATGATGCCGTCTTTTATATTCTCTGATGTGGTATCGGCAGCAGGAGCAAATGATATGCCACACTGCTCTATTCTACGCAATACGGCTATCACAGACATTATCCTGATGATGTTTACAGCCAGACGCACCAGCGATGCCGACATGCATAGCTCGTTTGATTTCATGCAGCGGGCAAAGAGTTTCCTAAAGCAATCATCAAATAATGACTGTTGCTCTTTGCTAAGCACAAAACTTATGCCGCCTAATTTGCTAATCTCATCGCATGTCTCCATCCACTGTCTGCCCCGACTAACCATCGCGGAAGTTATATCTATGCTGCTTGCTCCGAACTGGGTGCGCCATTCTCTTACTGCCGGCATATAATAAAACAACACTCTTGAGAAGAGTCCATTCTCTGATGATGGTATCAGCGGAG
>JALFPC010000073.1 GCA_022782305.1 Prevotella sp.
GTAAGCTATATCTCTACCGGTGGTGGTGCTCTGCTTGAGGCCATCGAGGGTAAGGTATTGCCAGGTGTAGCAGCCATCAAGGGTGAGTAATCACTTAGATATCACAATACCTAAAGAGGGTGTGTCAATATTGTTTGACACACCCTCAATTATTATCGCCTCAATTATTATCGCCTCATAAGAGCAATCGCCCTCGCCTCAGATTCCTATTCTATCTATATCTTCCTTGGCAACCGCCAGCCATGCCTTTTTTGCTACACGCCCAGCTAACAAAAATTACATGCCCAGAGAGTGTAATTTACACGCCCAACTGCAAAAATGCACGTTTCGTGAGAAATGACATCACGTGCTGTGGGAAAAGTAATGCACCCTAAAAAAGGTGTGCCGTATCTTTGCAACGTGAAATCTGGCATGACCTTTTTTTGAATGAAATTCTCCTCAGTTGTGTCTATTCCCATCTATCGCATAATATTATCATATTCCATGTTTTGTCAAATTATTGTGTAAACATCAGTTAATCAAAAAAAAAAAACGCTAATTCCGCGCCCGTTTTGTATGCTCCCATTTTGTTATCTATGCATTTATCTTTAAATTTGTTTTGCAGTTTGATAACTGACACAAAACCTTTGCAATACTTCTAACAACTATTTTCGACTACTTCATGCTAATCACTCTTAGTAAACAACAAATAATAAATAAACTAAAATCTATTAACAATGAAACAAAAAATATTTAGACTACTGAGCATGCTCAGTCTATTTGTGCTGTACTGCAGTACGGCGGGCGCGGCGTCTGAAAATGATTTGGTTGCCATAGATGGCAGCTATACATTTGTTGCCCAAAACCATATAAGTGCCACGACAGGTAAAGGCACAATGTACGATAACAATCGTGTATTCTCTCCGGCAGGAAATAATTATGCTAACAATAAAGGAAGTTCTGCGCTAGGTAAAAATTGTTTGAGATTAAAGTCTCTTCAAAATACTTTAGTTTTTAAAGTTTCAATTAATGCAACGGTTACAGTATATCATCAATCTCATAACTCAAGAATAATCGTAGCTGGTTCTAATTCGAGTTTCTTAACAACAGAAGGTTTTAAAAAGGATAATGCGAACTTGGTTGAAGGCACTGTTAGTACAGAAAAAACGTCTTTTGACGTATCAGCTAACACAACTATTTATATGACAAGTACTGAAGAAGCATCTTTTACAGGTGGAGATTTGTTTATCTCAGGCTTTGAAGTAACACCAAAAGTTGCTGGGAATCAAGTTGCAGCCCCTTTGATTTCACCCAAAGAGGGAGCAACGTTTGGTTCTCCATCAACAGTTTCAATTTCTTGTGACACAGAGGGAGCAAGCATATATTATACAACAGATGGTAATATCCCTTCTACCTCTTCAACTCTTTATAGCTCACCATTTGAAGTTAACTCTGCTTGTACGATAAAGGCTTTCGCTGTATATGATGGTATGGTTGATTCTCAGGTTTCGTCAGCAGATGTTACCATCAATGATGATCGTCTTATCTCATTCGATTTTTCTACTGTTAGCGTAACTGGTAAGACACCTTCAAATCTAAAGTTGGTAGACAATGCAGTATACAACCTTAATCCTGGCAAGACGTACTTTATAGAAGGTAAGACTCAGACAGCATGGAGAGATGCAGAAGCAAATGAGTATACTATTGGCTCATCTATTACAGCAAACAAAGATTATGTCCTCTCTCCTGTATTTGTAGATAATACAGTAAGTATTGGAGATGGTTCTACAACTGTGAATTGGACATTCGCCAGAGCAAACGGTGCACCAGCCATTGCTTATGAAGGTAATGTAGGATACTATGCCCAGCAGTCTACAATCAGTGGAACCCCAATAGACGTTGTAATGACAATTGATACCCAAAAAGGTGCTGCTGGTACTGGATTTGAGACTAACAGAGGAAAGTGCAATAATGCTTCAAATGAAAACTGTGCACAGGTTAATACAGGTACCGTGTTTAAGATTCCTGCCGTTAAGGGTATGGAGATAACATTCACCAAGACAAATGGTACCTTTGAAGCAGATGCAGTATTGTTTAATGGCGAAAAAGGTACATCTTCTGGCAATAATATGACTTATACATATAATGGAGAAGAGACTGAAATGACTATCATTGTGAAGCAGTCTGGTCTATATCCTTCTGGCATTAAAGTTGATTACCCCGCATCTCCTGCCAAGGATGCCACACTCTCTGGTATAAAAGTGAATGAAATCGCTCTTGCCGGCTTCTCTTCAACAATATTGATTTATAATCATGAATTGCCTGCTTTGACAGTTGATATACCTGTTGTTACAGCAACAGCCACTAATTCTGCTGCAACTGTTTCAATCACTCAAGCTGAAAGTACAAATGGCACTGCTACCATTAGTGTTACTTCTGCTGATGGATCAGTGCGTAATGAGTATGTAATCAATTTCTCTGTCAAGCCAGCAAGTAATGATGCTACACTGAATCAAGTTGTATTCTCAAATTCATTCGATGCGTTTATCAAAAATTCCGAGGGATTAAACACCATCACTGCATACTATCTTGAAGGAGAAGATGTTCCGACTATCTCAAAGGTAGATATGGCAGAAAATGCAACCTATACTGTATCAGGCGATATACTTACAGTGACAGCCGAGGATAAAACAACATCTGTTGATTACAAACTGATTGTTAAGCCAGTTAGCCCATACGTTGGATTCGACCGCACCTTCGATGGCACCGAGTCATGGGTAAAGAATGGATATGGATTTGATGTTGCAAACAATAGAGGCTACAAGTTCTCTAAAACGGATAATGATAACAGCCGAGAAAGAGATGGTAGAACACGTATCTATTTCTTTGTAGGTGCATACCAAACCATTTCTTTGTATACAGCAACAGGAATAACTTCTGACAGAAACATAAAAGTATATGTAAATGGTGAGAACAATTCAATAGAGATGGCACCAAAGTCCCCGGGTAAGATTGATATTACCATTGGTGGAACACCTTCTATGGTTGCTATTGTGTCAAATCAGACTGGTGGTGATGGTGGCTTTGGTTCAATCAAGGTAGCGGGATTAGACAATCCAACAAAGAATGTTAGCATCCCATCTTCTCTTGGCTATGCCTCATACTGCAGCGAATATGCCCTTGACTTCACAGATGTGACAGCTCTGAATGCTTATGTTGCTTCTGCTGCTGATGATGGTAAGGTTAGCATGACAAAGGTAACACAGGTGCCTGCAAATACAGGTCTTATCCTCAAGAGCGCAAGTGGTGCTGCCGTTAGCGATGTAGTGGTTCCAGTGATAGAGAGTGCTAATTCTGTTGGCACAAACCTCTTGGTGGGAACAGTGGCAGGTGCAACAGTTAATCCATCAAGTCCAGAAAACGGATATAACTATCTCTTCGGAAAAAAGAATGAGGTGGTTGGATTCTATAAACTCGTTGACAATACCTACAATCTGGGAGTTAACAAGGCTTATCTCCATACAGCAGCTGACATTACTCCTGCTATGAACAGCGCCAAGGGTGTGATCATGGACTTCGGCGATGGCGAGACAACGGCTATCTCCAACATTGATGCTGATGTGCCCAACGACGCGATCTATTATAATCTCAATGGTCAGCGTGTGGTCAACCCAGTCAAGGGTGTCTATATCCTCAACGGAAAGAAGGTGATGGTGAAATAATCCATGTCTTTATTACAAACAAAGGAATAATAATCTCTAAGAACAGAATAATATGAAAAAAGAATATATTAAACCATCGGTTGAAACATATAAGTTGGATTTGAGTAATCAGTTTCTTGCTGGGTCAGATTTCGGAGTGTTAGGCTCAACTACTGGCGAAGGAGATGGCTTCACCGAACTAAGCAAAGACTACAAGGGCTTAGATGTATGGGATGAGTTCGAAGACTAATACATAGTTAGAATAAGTAAAATACGTATAGTGAAAGACCCGGGTGGCATGCAGTGATGTATGAGCAGCCCGGGCTTTTTCGTTTTATTATACGAGTTTTTGCCGATGATTATTTGGAGTTATGAATATAATTTCATATTTTTGCACGCAGAATAAATAAAAAAGATAATTATGCCGATAGACAATAAATACATACGGTTTGACTGGGCAGTGAAAAGAATGCTCAGAGACAAGGCAAACTTTGCCGTGCTGGAGGGACTGATCACTGTGCTTATAGGCGAGAAGATCACCATCTCCGAACTGCTCGAGAGCGAGGGTAACCAGGAAAACGCCAGCGACAAGTTTAACCGCGTAGACATAAAGGCAATAAACAGCAAGGGAGAGATAATAATAGTGGGGGTGCAGCTGACACGCCAACTCTATTACTTGCAACGTATGTTGTATGGAGTGTCGAAAACCATCACAGAGCACATTCAGATAGGGAAATTGTATGATCAGGTAAAGAAAGTGTATTCCATTAATATTCTTTATTTTGACCTTGGTCAGGGCAGCGACTATCTTTATCACGGCAAGACGGTGTTTAAGGGCGTGCACACCGGCGACTTGCTCAAGGTGAACACCCGCGAGAAGGACGAGATAAAGATGAAAGTGCCCGAGGATATATTCCCCGAATATTTCATCATCCGCATAAACAACTTCAATGATGTGGCCACCACACCCATAGAGGAATGGATAGATTACCTGAAAAACGGACACATAAAGGAAAATACCTCTACACCCGGTTTGAAGGAAGCACGCCAGAAACTGCAATACATTACCATGAACGACAAAGAAAGACATGCCTATGAGGCACATATGGACGATATCATGGTGCAGAATGACGTCCTGGGAACAGCCAAGATGGAAGGTCGTGCAGAAGGTCGTGCAGAAGGTTGTGCAGAAGGTCGTGCAGAAGGTCGTGCAGAAGGTCTTGCCGAAGGGCGTGCAGAAGGTCTTGCCGAAGGCTGTGAAGAAGGTCGTCTTAAAGAAAAGAAAGAAACAATCAGAAGATTGCTTGAAAATGGTACCTCTCTGAGTGTGATAGCTATAGCAACCGGCCTTTCTGAAAAGGAAATTATGTCGGTGATGGATGATATTTCAAGAGAAGAGTGATAACGGTTGGTTATTCCTCACAGATACAAGACGCAGGGGTGTGACATAAGGAAACTGACACACCCCTGCGCTTTGAATGTTAATTGGTGACGATGGAATAATAATCTTATTTCTCTGCCCAGTTTTTGATGTATATATCTCGTTGTGGGAATGGTATCTCAATATTATTACTGTTGAGAGTAGAATAGATGCATTCCTTTATGTCGCTCTCAACGTATACCTGTTTCAATACGTCCACCCAGCAGAGGAGTTTGAGATTGACACTATTGTCGCCAAACTCCACAAATACAGCCTTTGCGGGTTTGGCTGGATCTATACCCTCATGCCTCATGCCGTTGACAGCCGCTTCTACCAATGAACAAACCTCCTTGATATTGCTGCCGTAACCCACACCGAAGATGATGACCGACAGGGCATAACCATGATTGCGGGTTAGGTTTTTATAGTTCTTGGTGAAGAGTTGACTGTTTTGGAATGCTATGACCGAGCCATCCGACGATTCAATCAGCGTGCTGGTATAACTGATGCTGGCCACTTTGCCACGGATGCCATCGCACTCTATAAGGTCGCCAACCTTGATGCGGCCCATCATCAGCGACACACCATAGTAGATGTTTTCAAGTATATCCTTAGATGCAAAACCGATACCCGTAGACAGACCACCCGTGACCACCATGAGCCATGTAAATGATATGCCAAGAATGGATAGAGAGATGAGTCCCCATGCTCCCCATACCACCACCTGAATAACATTCTTGCCCATCATGGTGCGGCTGCTCGCCGTGTCGGGATCCTGACGCTCGAAATACAGACGTAGGAATGCCATGATGGTATTGCAAACGTATGAGAAGAAAAACCACATGCCTGTCACTATAGACAGACGGATGACGCTGAGTTTGAGATTAGACAAGTCTACGAAATTTGTGGAGAAGATGTTCCAGCACAGCCCATTGAGATTAAACACGCTGGCTGCCCAATAGATAGATATCATCACCGAAGCCACCCCCATGACTGGCATGAAGACATGCGACACGAAGAGGTAAGCCCATGTAGAAGTGATGGGGCGCTGGTCGTAGTGCTTTTTAACCCCATACAACTTAAGCCAACGCCTTATGCATGCTATTGTGAGGATACATGTTAGCTGCATGATCCACCATATTAGTATCTGCACACTCATCAGCGTGTATCCTGCCCATGAGCAGATGACAGAAGTAATGAATATGGCCTGCGTTATATATGAATAGGTGATATCGCTTGACGGGATATTCTTATGATGTCGCTTGATAACTCTCCACTGCCAGAAGGTGCAAGCCACCAGCACGGGAGGGAAGATGAGGTTGACAAGTTCGTTGGGGATGAGGATGATGCGGAAGGATATCACTATGAATCCCATGACGATGAGCGGACTATATATTTTGAATGCGCTCTTTATATGGTCACCATTGAGGCGTAGCAGCAACGACACGAGTATGGCACCCAAGAGCCATGCATACTCCACAAGCAGGTCGCTGGCCATGATAATGAAGTTCTGCGAAGAGGTAGCTTTGATGATGCCCAGGATTAGTGCAAAGGTCATGGTGCTGGTTGCCATGATGATGCATGGGCGTTTGCGCATAAACTGGTCTGTGCGCAATCTTTTGGGCATGAGGAAACGGAAAGCCAAGATGTTGAGCACCGAAGCCACCACGCCATAGAAGAAGATGATGATGAAAAGTCCGAAGATGAAGCGGCTGTCCCACTGCGAGGGTATCCTCTTGTTTGACTTGTATTTCTGCGATACTGTCTGCGATGTCTGGCTTATCTGGCTGCCCAGTTGTCGCAAGATGGTGAAATAGTCGTCGCCGCCATTGCGGAATATGCTTGTCTGTATGTCGTCGTAACGTTTATTGGCAAAGTCGTTTACCTCCTTGAGTCTCTTGGCAGTGAACTCATAGATGTTTATATAGTCGCTCATGCCATCGCAACGGTGCTGCAAGGTATTGCGAATGTTGACAGCCAGGGTGAGGCACACGTTACGGTCAGTCTTGGCCCTTTCGCTGAGTGCCATCATGGGCATCATCTTAAGGCTCGAGATGAGGCTGTCGTAGCGTGCAATGTCGCCCTCGGTCTTCTGACGGTATGTTACAAATGGCAGTTGAGTTTTAATAAAGGAACGATATTGCTCAGTGGCCTCATGGCATGCATAGGTAAGGTCAAACACATAATCTTGTCGCTGCGAATAGAGCATGAGCGCATTTTGGTTGCTCTCCTGTAGAGTGCTTATGAGCCCCTTGAGCATGCGTTCGCCCTGTTTCTTCTGATAGTCAGACTGCATGGACAGTTCGCGATGGGCGGCAGTCAGTTCACTCCTCAATATCTGCAATGTCTGCTCGAGGTCTTTCTCCTTGAGCACAGCATTTACATCTAATGCCATTACCAGGCATGACAGTAAAAGTAATAGTTTTCTCATCCTTTATGTTGTAAAAGTATCTTTTCGTGTGCAAAATTACTTATTTTTTCTGTAATATGAATTCTTTTCGGCAAAAAACACGTATATTTGCAATCAATTATGATACTAATAGCAGATAGTGGTAGCACCAAGACAGATTGGTGCTGCAAGGATAACAGACAAGGGATGGTGAGCGTGCACACCCAAGGCATCAATCCCATCCATTCCACCGAGCGTGAGATAATACGTGTGCTCAACGGCGAGCTGCTGCCACAGATAGATGGCGACAGCATAGACGAGATACACTTCTTTGGCAGCGGATGCAGGCCAGAGTTAGTGCCTGTGATGAATCGTGCACTGGCAGGAGTGTTTGTCAATGCCAAAGTGATAGAAGTAGACAGCGACCTCATGGGAGCAGCCAAGGCACTCTGGGGCGACAGAAGCGGCATTGCCTGCATAATGGGCACTGGAGCCAACTCTGGAGTGTATGACGGCCATGCCATCACAGCCAATATTCCTCCATTGGGTTATGTGCTGGGCGATGAAGGAAGTGGGGCTGTGCTCGGCTGCATGCTCATCAATGCCATATACAAGGGCAGGGTAGGGCAGGACATTCGCCGCGCGTTTGAGGACTATGCCCATACCGACATTGCTGGCATCATAGACCGCGTGTACCGCAAGCCACATGCCAACAAGTTTCTGGCGTCTCTCTCCCCATTCGTGGCAGACCATATCAGCAATCCCTGTATAGAGCAGGTGGTGAAAGATAATTTCTCAGCCTTCTTCAAGAATAATATATTGCCCTATAACCGCAAGGACCTGTCTATAGGAGCCGTGGGCAGCATAGCATGGCACTATAGAGCGCAATTGGAAGCTGTGGCCGACGAATACGGATTATTAATAGAAAAGGTGGTGAAGAGTCCGATAGACGGACTGGTCGACTATTACCTATAATAGCCCATGTGGTTTGCAGCCACGTGTTATTTGCTATGCCTATATGGCAAATAGCGGGTTGTGGCATAGTTATACATATATATAAGTGCGTTTAATGTGGTGTGATAAATAAAAAATACCACATTGGGTGCACTTATTTAATATTTTTTTTGTACCTTTGCAACCGCTTAGCGCGCATACAAATTTGTAATTTTAGATATTTTATGTATTTTACTTTGTTAATTACAGTAATCTTGACGGCCGTTGTACTGGTTGTGGGAGCTTACGTGGTGGCAAAACTCATAGGTCCACGTTCGTACAACCCAGTGAAGGGACAGCCTTTTGAGTGCGGTATTCCAACACGTGGCAGCTCATGGTTGCCTATGCACGTGGGATACTATCTCTTTGCCATCCTCTTCCTGATGTTCGACATCGAGACCGTGTTTCTCTACCCATGGGCAGTGGTTGTCAAACAGTTTGGACCGATGGCTCTCTTTAGCATCGGATTCTTCCTGTTAGTACTTGTATTTGGCCTTGCATACGCATGGCGGAAAGGAGCGTTGGAATGGAAGTAAAGAAACCCGTTATCAAGAGTATTCCTTACGACGAGTTCAAGGACAATGACTCTCTGGAGAAGATGATTGAAGAACTCCATGAGGGAGGATGCAATGTAGTGGTAGGCAGCCTTGACCAGGCCATCAACTGGGGACGAAGCAATTCTCTCTGGTCGTTGACCTTCGGCACAAGTTGCTGCGGTATTGAGTTTATGTCAGTAGGATGCGCACGCTATGATTTCTCTCGCTTCGGATTTGAGGTGACTCGCAACTCGCCACGCCAGGCAGACCTTATCATGGTGGCAGGCACTATCACACACAAGATGGCACCAGCATTCAAACGTCTGTATGATGAGATGGCTGAGCCTAAGTATGTGGTGGCTGTGGGTGGATGCACCATCTCGGGTGGACCATTCAAGTCAAGCTACAATGTTGTGAAAGGAATCGAGGAGATAGTGCCCGTGGATGTCTATATCCCCGGATGCCCTCCACGTCCAGAGGCCATTCTCTATGGTATGATGCAGTTGCAGCGCAAGGTGAAGATAGAGAAATTCTTCGGTGGCGCCAACCATAAGCAGACTGCAGAGGAGCGCGAACTCGGACTCTCTAATGAGGCCATAGCGTCTGGATGGAAGAAACCCATCGTGGTGACCAACGTGCCAGACGAATTTGTGGAAACAATCAAAAAAGAACAGGAGGAAGCCAAATGAAACTCAACAACTTAGTTTTTGACTTCGAAAGGTTTGCAGTTGAAATGGCAAACCTCAAGGAAAAGAAGCATTTCGACTACCTCGTGACCATCATAGGCGAGGACTTCGGTCCTGAGGAGGGACTCGGATGTATCTATATTCTCGAGAATACAGATAATCATGAGCGTACCAGCGTCAAGATGATTGCCAAGCAGGTGGGCGACAATGATTTCGTTATACCCACAGTGAGCAATCTCTGGCAGGTGGCAGACCTGCTCGAGAGAGAGGTCTTTGACTTCTACGGCATCAAATTCCTTGGACACCAGGACATGCGCCGACTTTATCTGCGCAATGACTTCAAGGGACACCCATTCCGCAAGGACTGGAAGTATGATGACTCATACTCGCTTGAAGACGACGTAGAACCCGAATATACAAATGTATATAGTTTAGATGATAAAGGACAGCTGGTGACCACACAGCGCCGACTCTTTACCGACGACGATTACGTGATCAATATCGGTCCGCAGCACCCATCTACTCACGGCGTGCTCCGCTTGCAGACCATCGTAGACGGCGAAACCGTGAAGAAGATATATCCACACCTCGGATATATTCACAGAGGCATCGAGAAAATGTGTGAGGGATACACATACCCACAGACATTGGCACTCACAGACCGACTCAACTACCTGTCGGCAATGATGCACCGCCACGCTCTCGTGGGAGTGGTGGAAGAGGCTCTCGGAGTGGAACTCACAGACCGTATCAAGGTGGTACGTACCATTATGGACGAACTGCAGCGACTCGACTCTCACCTGCTCTATTGCGGATGCTGCGCTCAGGACCTCGGAGCCCTCACCGCCTTCCTCTACTGCATGCGCGACCGTGAGCATGTGCTCAACGTGATGGAGGAAACGACAGGTGGACGACTCATACAGAACTATTATAGAATAGGTGGACTGCAGGATGATATAGATCCTAACTTTGTGACCAACGTAAAGGCACTCTGCAAATACCTACGCCCAATGATACAAGAGTATATGGACGTGTTTGGAGACAACGTGATCACCCACAACAGATTTGAAAAGGTGGGCATCATGGAACTTGCCGACTGTATAAACTATGCAGTGACAGGTCCTGCCGGACGCGCCGCAGGATGGGCCAACGATGTGCGCAAAAACCATCCTTACGACATGTATGACAAAGTGGAATGGAAGCAGATAACCATGACAGGCTGCGACTCTATGGACCGCTATCTCATACATATCCAGGAGATGTATCAGAGCCTCGACATCATCGAGCAACTCATCGACAACATTCCAGAGGGCGACTTCTACGTTAAGCAGAAGCCTATCATCAAGGTGCCTGAGGGACAGTGGTATTTCTCTGTGGAAGGAGCAAGCGGCGAATTCGGAGTATATATAGACTCAAAGGGCGACAAGAGTCCATGGCGTCTCAAGATGCGTCCAATGGGCCTCTCACTCACAGGAGCCCTCGACAAGATGCTGCAGGGACAGAAGATTGCCGACCTGGTGACCACCTGTGCCGCCGTCGACTTCGTTATACCCGATATCGACAGATAACACATTAGAGTAATGAAACAAAGAAAAATGTATTATGTTTGATTTCAGTATAGTAACAACATGGATAGATGCATTTCTCCGTCAGACCCTTGGTCTGGGCGACTTCTTCACTATCCTCATAGAATGTGTGCTCGTGGGCGTTGGACTGCTGGTTGGGTATGCAGTGCTTGCCATCATCCTAATCTTCATGGAACGTAAGGTGTGCGCCTATTTCCAATGCCGACTCGGCCCCATGCGTGTGGGTCCTTGGGGTATCTTCCAGGTGTTTGCCGACGTGCTCAAGATGCTCATCAAGGAGATCTTCACTGTTGACAAGGCAGACAAACTGCTCTATTTCGTAGCACCGCTGCTCGTTATCATCGCGTCAGTGGGCACCTTCTCTTTCCTGCCATGGAACAATGGCGCCACAGTGCTCGATTTCAATGTGGGCATCTTTCTGCTCACTGCCATAAGCAGCATCGGAGTGGTTGGCATCTTCCTCGCCGGATGGGCCAGCAACAACAAATATTCTGTGGTTTCGGCAATGCGTGGCGCCGTGCAAATGATCTCCTACGAGATGTCGCTCGGACTCTGTCTCATCACTGCCGTAATACTAACAGGCACAATGCAGATCTCTGGCATCGTGGAGGCACAGACAGGTCCTTGGCAGTGGCTCATCTTCCGCGGCCATATTCCTGCCATCATAGCATTCGTGGTGTTCCTCGTGGCTGGAAACGCAGAGGCAAACCGTGGCCCCTTCGACCTGGCAGAAGCAGAGAGCGAGCTCACCGCAGGATATCACACAGAGTATAGTGGTATGGGATTCGGATTCTATTATCTGGCAGAATATCTCAACCTTTTTGTAGTGTCTGGAGTGGCTGCCACTATCTTCCTCGGTGGATGGGCACCTGTAAACATAGGCATTGCAGGCTTTGATGCTGTGATGAACTATATCCCAGGCATCGTATGGTTCCTTGGCAAGACATTCGCCGTGGTTTGGTTGCTGATGTGGGTTAGATGGACATTCCCACGACTCCGCATCGACCAGATACTCAAATTGGAGTGGAAATACATCATGCCCCTCTGTCTTATCAATCTCGTGCTGATGACTGTAGTGGTGGCCATGGGATGGCACTTCTAATAAAGAAGAATTACTAACAACGAATTAAGAATTAGGAATAATGAGCAACAATTCATATTTCGGAGGTATTGCCGACGGTATCAAGACTCTTGCCACTGGTCTGAAGGTGACCATGAAGGAGTATTTTACCCCTAAGTCTACAGAGCAGTATCCTGAAAACCGCAAGACTACGCTCCATGTGGCCAAGCGCCACCGCGCCCGTCTGGTCATGCTACGTGATGCAGAGGGAGCACTCAAGTGCACCGCATGCACACTCTGTGAGAAGACATGCCCCAATGGCACCATCAAGATAACAACCGAGATGGTGACCACCGACGACGGCAAAAAGAAACGCAAGCTCGTGGACTATCAGTATGACCTGGGCGACTGCATGTTTTGCCAGTTGTGTGTAAACGCATGCAATTTCGGAGCTATCGAGTTTACAAACGATTTCGAAAACAGTACTTTCTCGCGTGATGCACTTGTGCTGCATCTTGACAAGGAAACCTATGAGAGTGCATTGCCCAACCTTCTTGACGGCGGAGCTCCTCTTACCATAGGCAAGTTTAACACCAAAACAAAATAAGGAGTAATAGTATGGCTAACATAGTAATGTTTTGCATCCTGGCGGCTGTAATCCTTTTCTCAGCCGTGATGTGTGTGGTCACCACCAGGATTATGCGCGCAGCTACGTTCCTGCTGTTTGTGCTCTTTGGAGTGGCTGGCATCTATTTCCTGCTTGACTATACCTTCCTTGGTGCAGCCCAGGTGAGCATCTATGCCGGTGGCGTTACGATGATCTATATCTTCGCCATCCAACTCATGTCAAAGCGCAGCTTGCAGGGAATGGTAGAGAAACTTTCGCTTGGACGTATAGCAAAGGGTGCCCTGCTCTCTGTGGTGGGACTGCTCACAGTGACAATAGTGTTTATAAAGAATAATTTCCTCACGAGAGCATGCGAGGTGGCAGACACCGAAGTGCCCATGGATACCATAGGCACCGCCCTGCTCGGTAGTGAGAAATATCAGTATGTGTTGCCTTTTGAGTTCATCTCAGTATTTCTGCTGGCATGTATCATTGGTGGCATCATAGTGGCAAGAAAGGAGGAGAATAAGTAATATGATACCAGTAGAATATTATTTCGTGCTCAGCGCACTTCTGTTCTTCATTGGCGTGTTTGGTTTTGTCACACGTCGCAACCTCGTTGCCATGCTCATCTCTGTAGAGCTTGTGCTCAACGCTGTTGACATCAATTTCGCCGCATTCAATCGTCTGCTCTTCCCCGGTGAACTTGAGGGATTCTTTATGACCCTCTTTTCAATAGGTGTGAGTGCTGCTGAGAGTGCGGTGGCTATAGCGATAATTATAAATGTTTACCGCAATTTCCACAGCGATAAGGTGAACAGTATTGAAAACATGAAATATTAATTTGCGTTATGGATTACAGTTATGTATTTCTGATACTTCTTCTGCCTATGCTCTCGTTCCTTGTGCTGGGACTGGCGGGCATGAAGATGTCACATAAGGTGGCAGGTCTCATCGGCACCACGTCGCTGGGTATCGTCACCATTCTGTCGTATATCACCGCATTCAGCTATTTCACCGCTGATAGGGGTGACGACGGAGCGTTTAGCACCATAGTGCCTTACAATTTCACATGGCTTCCGTTGGGCGACCTCCATTTCGATCTCGGCATTATGCTCGACCCTATTTCGGTGATGATGCTCATCGTGATCTCTACGGTCAGCCTCATGGTGCACATCTATTCATTCGGATATATGCATGGCGAAAAGGGTTTCCAGCGCTATTATGCTTTCCTTTCGCTCTTCACCATGTCTATGCTCGGACTTGTGGTGGCCACCAACATCTTCCAGATGTATCTCTTTTGGGAGCTTGTGGGTGTGAGCTCTTATCTGCTCATCGGCTTCTACTATCCTCTGCATGCTGCCGTTGCTGCATCTAAGAAGGCATTCATAGTGACGCGTTTTGCCGACCTTTTCTTCCTCATCGGTATCCTCATCTTCGGATATTACACACAGTCGTTTAGTTTCTCGTTTGTCAACGACCTTGTGATGGGCGAGGGCACCACTCCTTTCATCCCTGTGGATGTGGCTAAGGCTGTGGCTGCTGGCGGATTCATTCTTCCAACAGCATTAGTGCTGATGTTTATAGGTGGTGCGGGCAAGAGTGCCATGTTCCCATTGCATATCTGGCTGCCCGATGCCATGGAAGGACCTACTCCTGTGAGTGCCCTCATCCATGCTGCCACCATGGTAGTGGCTGGTGTGTTCCAGATTGCTCGCCTCTTCCCATTGTGGATAGAGTATGCTCCCAACCAGATGAGCATCGTGGTTTGGGTAGGCGTGTTCACCGCTTTCTATGCCGCAGCAGTGGCCTGCGCCCAGAGCGACATCAAACGTGTGCTGGCCTTCTCTACCATCTCTCAGATTGCCTTTATGATGGTGGCTCTCGGTGTGTGCATGCCCGGCCACGAGGAGGTGATAGACGCTCATGGTTCATTGGGTTATATGGCTTCAATGTTCCATCTCTTCACTCATGCCATGTTTAAGGCTTGCCTCTTCCTTGGCGCCGGATGTATCATCCATGCCGTTCACAGCAATGAAATGGCTATGATGGGCGGACTGCGAAAGTATATGCCTATCACACATATCACCTTCCTCATCTCTTGTCTTGCCATTGCGGGCATCCCATTCTTCTCAGGATTCAGTTCAAAGGATGAGATCATCACTGCATGCTTTGCTTACAGTCCATGTGTAGGCTGGATAATGACAGGTGTAGCTGCCATGACCGCCTTCTATATGTTCCGTCTTTACTACGGCATCTTCTGGGGTACAGAAAACAAGGAGGCTCATGCCGCACACACACCCCATGAGGCACCGCTGACCATGACCCTGCCACTCATCGTATTGTGTGTGATCACCGTTGGTGTGGGTGTTTATACAACCATTGCCGGTTTCGCAGGACTGGGAGGCAGTTTTGGTAGTTTCGTTACTGCCAATGGTCTTGACTACACTATTCATTTCGATACTTCGGTGGCAGCCACCAGCACCATAATAGCCATTGTCAGCATATTGCTCGCCACATATATTTATAAGGGTGAGACACAGCCTATCGCTGACAAGCTCTATAAGATGATGCCACGTCTGCACCGCGCTGCCTACAAGCGTTTCTATATGGATGAGGTATACATGTTTGTTACTCACAAGATCATCTTCCGCTGCGTGTCTACACCTATCGCATGGTTCGACCGTCATGTGGTGGATGGCACATTCAACTTCATGGCTTGGGGTGCCAACGAGGCAGGAGAGAGTCTCCGCCCATGGCAGAGTGGCGATGTACGCCAGTATGTCGTTTGGTTCCTCACAGGCACTATAGCATTAACATTGGTATTAATCAGCATATTATAATCCAAAATGAGTATATTAAGTTTATTCGTATTGATACCTGTGCTGATGCTGCTGGGCCTTTGGGTGGCCCGCAACCTCAATCAGGTTCGTGGAGTGATGGTAGTGGGTTCTACAGCCCTGCTCGCCCTCTCTATATGGCTCACCATTGCCTTCATTCAGGCTCGTGAGTCAGACCCCACATCGGCCATGCTGTTTACTTACAGCACACCATGGTTTAAGCCACTTAACATTGCTTATTCTGTGGGTGTAGACGGCATTTCGGTGGTGATGTTGCTTCTGTCGAGCATTATCGTGTTTACTGGCACATTTGCATCATGGCAACTCAAACCCATGACCAAGGAGTATTTCCTATGGTTCACCCTGCTCTCTACGGGTGTTTATGGTTTCTTTATCTGCACCGACCTCTTCACCATGTTTATGTTCTATGAGGTGGCGCTCATCCCTATGTACCTCCTCATAGGAGTGTGGGGAAGCGGACAGAAGGAGTATGCAGCAATGAAACTTACTCTCATGCTCATGGGTGGTTCGGCTCTGCTCATCATAGGCATTCTTGGCATCTATTTCTTCAGTGGTGCCACCACTATGAATGTAAATGAGATTGCTGCCATGCACAATATAGACCCTGCAGTGCAAAACATCTTCTTCCCCTTCATCTTCATCGGATTTGGTGTGCTGGGAGCCTTGTTCCCATTCCATACATGGTCGCCTGATGGTCATGCTTCGGCTCCTACAGCCGTATCTATGCTACATGCAGGTGTGCTCATGAAACTGGGTGGATATGGTTGCTTCCGTGTGGCCATGTATCTGCTGCCAGATGCAGCCAACGAACTGGCATGGATATTCCTTATCCTTACAACCATCTCAGTAGTATATGGTGCCCTCTCGGCATGTGTGCAGACAGACCTCAAGTATATCAATGCCTATTCATCAGTGTCACACTGTGGACTGGTGCTCTTTGCATTGCTTATGATGACACGCACTGCATGCACAGGTGCTGTGCTCCAGATGCTCTCTCACGGACTCATGACCGCCCTCTTCTTTGCCCTCATCGGTATGATCTACGGACGTACTCATACCCGTGACATACGCAAGTTGGGTGGACTGATGAAGATCATGCCTTTCCTCTCTGTAGGATATGTGATTGCTGGTCTTGCCAACCTCGGACTGCCTGGTTTCTCTGGATTCATTGCCGAGATGACCATCTTCGTAGGTTCATTTGAGAATGCTGGCACATTCCATACGGCATGCACCATCATAGCATGTACTTCTATTGTGGTGACCGCAGTCTACATTCTGAGAGTTGTGGGCAAGATATTGTTTGAGAAAGTGGCAGATCCTCATTATGAGACTCTCACCGATGCAACTTGGGACGAGCGCTTTGCCGTTTGCTGCCTCATCTTCTGTGTGGCAGGTCTTGGTATGGCTCCAATGTGGGTGAGCAATGTCATCAATGGTGGTGTCACATCGATACTTAGTGTTATTAACCCATAAAACAACAGCAGTTAGGAAAAAAGATTAGTTATGAATTACGGTCAGTTTTTCAATATGATGCCTGAGGCTGTCTTGATGGCAGTCCTGGTGGTTGTGTTTTTATTGGATTTCATTCTTAAGAACAACAACAAGAAGCACTCTGTGCTTTATGTTTCCACAGCACTGCTGTTGGTAGCTCAGTGTGTGGCTTGTGCCATGGCACATCCTGCAGAGGCTTTCAGCGGTATGTATGTATCTGATGCTTCTGCCAATATAATGAAACTGGTTCTCACTGCCGGCACCCTCGTGGTGGTGGTGATGTCGCAGTCGTGGCTTACTCTCAAGGAGGTGGCCAACAAGGAGGGAGAGTATTATATGCTCATCATCTCTACTCTCTTGGGTATGTATATGATGATGTCTTCAGGGCATTTCCTCCTGTTCTTCCTTGGACTCGAGATGGCCTCAGTACCTATGGCATGCCTCGTGGCTTTCAACAAGTTGCGTAAAGAGTCGGCAGAGGGTGCTGCCAAGTTTGTGCTCACTGCCACATTCTCAAGTGGTGTGATGCTTTATGGCATTTCTATGCTCTATGCCTCTGTGGGTACACTCTATTTCAAGGATGCTGCCCTTATGATGAGTGCTGATGCCATGACCATCATGGGTCTGGTATTCTTCTTCAGCGGACTGGGCTTTAAGATCTCTCTTGTACCATTCCATTTCTGGACTGCCGACACCTATCAGGGTGCTCCTACTGCTGTGACTGGCTATCTGAGCGTTGTTTCAAAGGGAGCAGCTGCCTTTACTCTTATGGCCATCCTCACCAAGGTGTTTGCTCCCGTGGTGGAGTATTGGGAGTATTTGCTCTATATCGTCATCGTGCTCAGTATCACCATTGCCAATCTCTTTGCATTGCGTCAGACGGAACTCAAGCGCTTCATGGCCTTCAGTTCAATCTCGCAGGCTGGTTATATCATGCTGGCTGTGGTAGGCAACAGTGCTGCTGGCATGGCTGCCCTCACATACTATGTGCTCGTTTATGTGGTGGCCAACATGGCTGTCTTCACAGTGATCAACGTAGTGGAGACCAAGGGCAACGGAAATACCGATATGGACTGCTACAACGGATTGTATAAGACCAATCCCAAGTTAGCATTCCTAATGACACTCGCTCTTTTCTCATTGGCTGGAATCCCACCATTCGCTGGTATGTTCTCCAAGTTCTTTGTGTTCATGGCGGCAGCACAGCAGGGCTCGTTCCTTGCCTATTTAGTGGTGTTCATAGCATTGGTAAACACAGTGGTTTCACTCTACTACTATCTGCTTATTGTCAAGGCTATGTATATCATTCCATCTGATAGTCCGCTGCCAGAGTTCAAGAGCGATTGCAACAGCAAGTTGGCTCTTGCCATCTGCACTCTCGGCATTGCAGCCTTTGGCATTTGCAGTTGCATCTATGAATGGATTGCCGCTGCTGCCCAGTAAAAATAAAGGTATTAATACACTGCAACTATTGTAGTATATTCAATCGGGGATGCGCCCAGTGTGCATCCCCGATTTCAAGTTATGATAAGGCATTATAAAGACATAATAAAGCTTGGCACTCCCATCATGGTGGGTAATATCGGTACCATTGTTCTCAACTTTGCCGATACGCTCATGATTGGTCGCCATTCCACTGAGGAGTTGGCGGCTGCCAGTTTCATCAACACACTGTTTATCATCCTCATACTCTTTGCCACGGGCTTTTCCATAGGCATCACTCCCATGGTGGGCTATCTCTTTGGCAATGGGCGTCATGATAAGATAGGTGGAGTGGTGCGTATGGCTCTCGTGGCTTCCTCCATGCTTTCTCTGCTACTCATCCTGATAGCCATAGGATTCTATCATGTCATCCCTTTGTTGGGTCAACCCGAGCAACTGCTTGGACTAATGCGCCCATATCTCATTGTCAATATCATCTCTCTGCCCTTTGTATGCTGGACATGTTCATACAAGCAGTTTTTCGATACCATAGGGCGCACCAAACTGTCTATGACCGTGTTGGTTGTGGGCAACATTCTCAATATCTTAGGTAATTATATCCTTATATATGGAAAGTGCGGACTGCCCGAATTGGGACTCATAGGAGCTGGTTTCTCCACTCTTTTTGCTCGCATTGTAATGGCTATTCTCTTTTTCCTTATATTTTTCCACAAGAAGGAGTTTACAGTATACAAGGCTCATTTCTTTGTGGCGGTCAGATTTAAGAAAGAGTTATATTTCAAGTTGCTCAACAAGTTGGGTTGGCCTTCTGCCATGCAGGTGGCCACAGAGTCGGCAGCCTTCTCCATTACCGCTATCTTTGTGGGATGGATGGGAGTGAGTTCATTGGCTGCTCATCAGATCATGCTCACTATTTCCCAACTATTCTTTATGGTTTATCTCGGATTCTGCTCTGCTTCGGGAGTGCTGGTGAGCCATTATTTCGGCAGTGGCGACTTTGAGTCGTTGCGTCGTTGCTCGTGGGCTTGTTTCAATATCGCCCTTTTGGAGTCAACGGCAGTGGGCATACCTATCTATTTCTATCGTGACCAGATAGGGTGGCTCTTTTCCACCGATGCTAATGTGGTGTCTATGGTTTCCATGACTATCATCCCGCTGATGGTTTATCAAGTGGGTGATGCCCTTCAGTGTACCTTTGCCAATACTCTGCGCGGATTGGGTGAGATGCGTGCATTGATGGTATCGTCGTTTGTTTGCTTTTTCATTGTCTCCCTGCCGTTGAGTTGGCTCTTCGGAGTCTATTTTCAATGGGGACTGGTAGGTATATGGAGCTCATTCTCCATTCCTCTTACCCTTGCAGGCATCATCTATTATTGGGTATACAGGCGCAAACTGAAGGGGAGATGACACATTTGCATACATAAGTAACTTTATTTAGTCATACTGATCTCGAGACACCCAGAGTGAAAACCAATAATGGATACCCCGCTATGGGTCTCCCAGGTATTGAATGATTAGTTTCACTTCTTTATTGCTCAGTTCCCTCCTCTTATAGAATGTGGAACTAATCTTTTTTAACTCTTCCACCAGTTCCGGACATCTGTATATCCATCTGCTCAATATCCGGCGAGCCTCTGCCTCTCTTTTCATAGGGAAATACATCATTGCTAATTCTCTTCGTTTCATAATTATGCTGTTTTTTTGATTATTATGGGGTATTATTAAGATAAAAATGTTCAAATGTTCAAATGTTCAGTGGCTAACTTTTCCACACGTAGGGGCGCGTACATATTATATATAAGAGATTTTATATACATGCTTCGAAGTCTTCATACGTTATGCCTACCTCGCGAGATGGTATAATATCGTCTTTTATGTTATCTGGCGAGATATCTGCAGATGGGTTGAATGATATCCCACACTGCTCTATTCGACGCAACACGACGATTACAGACATCATTCTGATGATGTTTATGGCCAATCGTGCTAACAATGCCGCCATGGTATTTTCAGTATTAATTGCATCATTGGCAGGATTTTCCCTTATATAATAATGTACGCGCGTACCTGGGTGTGGAAAAGTGGCCCCAGTGAATATTTGAACATTTGAACATTTCTCTCTTTGCTGATTGCTGACAGCTGTTGTTCATTTCTTTTTCAATTTCTTTTTTCATAATTGTAATGCTTTAAATTGTTATTAATAAATTTAATTGTTTTATAGTTGCGGGTACCATGTTATACGTGTTGTCCATTGTAGCCAACACACTTTTACT
>JALFPC010000077.1 GCA_022782305.1 Prevotella sp.
CCAAAGGACGATATTTCGCCACAGCTGGAGCTCTTCCCACAAAAAGAGGGGCCCAGTTTTGAGAGTTACAAAACCAATGCCTATTTACAGGCAATTAAACAACAGCATTAATCAAATCCCGTTTTTATCGGACAGCAATAATTAATAACCAACATTAATGAGATTCATGAAAGCATATAAACGAACTGTTGAGTGCTTCAAACTATTGAACCGATCACAATTTGTGACCAGTTCATTCATTGCTTCCTTAGATATATGAACAAAAGATCTTTATTCTGAGTATAATACCTGTATAATGGTCTGACCCACAGCCTTCAGTGTGTTGGCGTCTATGCCATCCATGGTGTCGGCAATAGTGTGCCAACGTGGGCCGAACGAACTCTGTGGACAATCGGGGTAATAAGGCACTATGTCGATGGTAGGAATGCCTGCAATATTATTCACGGGCACATGGTCGTCGGTGATCATACCTCCATCTGCAAATGGAAAGAAGGAACCATAACCAAGGACATGAGCCGACTGCCATACCTTCTCAACTATGGCCGGAGCGTATGTTTGAGAATAGCCCTCACGATAGAATGTGGCACCCTGACCACCCACCATGTCGAGCAATATGCCATAGTCAGCCTTGTAGCCCGACTCTTTAGCTTTGAGGGCCCAATGCTGCGCTCCCAATGCCCAAGTATCGGAACCATCGCCCTGATGATCGCTCCACTGAGGCACACCCCAGTCCTCGGCATCAAAACAAACGAAGTCTACTCCCCGATCCAAAGAGTCATTGAGCGATAATAACCTTGCCAATTCAATCATCACCGCCACACCACTGGCACCATCGTTGGCACCCATTACAGGCTTCTGCCAGTTGGCACTGTCAGCATCATTGTCAGCCCACGGACGGCAGTCGTAATGAGCACATATGAGTATACGGTTGGCAGCCTTTGGTTTGAATGAAGCTATGATATTGGTGGCATTGAGTGATGTACCGTCGTAGCCCTTTAGTGTGGCATGCTGTTGGCTAACGGTCATGCCATACTGCTGGAATCGGGATACTATCCACTGGGCGCAACTGTCATGGGCGGCACTGTTCATAACCCTTGGTCCGAACTGGCACTGGCGTAAGCAGAAAGCCCATGCGCTGTCGGCATTGAAATCCGGTCCTGCCAGCTGTTGTTCACCATTGGCGGTAGCAGAAGTCTTATTGCCGCCGCATGCCATGATTACGGCAGACAGCATGGCCATGATGACCATTGATTTGGGGAAGAAATATCTTTTGTTTAGCATAATATATTATTCAATAGAAATACTATTGGTGTTGGCATTTGCCGACTGCTGCACTATGCTCATCACCCTAAGGAAGTTGCCACCCCATATCTTCTGAAGGTCGGCAGGATTATAGCGTCTGGCAAGTAGCATGCGTGTAAATGAGAGCATCTCCGAAGAGCATGACAAGCCCCTGATACCTCCATCGCCATCGAAATCGCTACCTATGCCCACGTGGTCAATGCCCATGATATGAATAGCATGCTCGAGATGGGCTATGGCATCCATCACCGTGGCTTCGCCCTCAGAACGTAGAAATCCCGGATATAGGGTTATTTGTGCTACTCCACCCACACTGGCCAATGCCCTCATCTGATCGTCGGTTAGATTGCGTGGATGATTGCAGAGGCTTCTGGCACTGCTATGGCTGCAAACGATGGGGGTGGCGCTGATGTCGATGGCATCATAGAAGCTGCGTTCGCCAGCATGGCTGAGATCAACCATGATACCCCACCTGTTCATCTCCTTCACCACTTTCTCTCCAAACCGACTGATACCGTTGTGGGTGTTGCATCCCTTTGCGCTGTCGCAGATGTCATTGTCGCCATTATGGCACAAGGTTATATACACCACTCCCCTCTGGGCGAAATGCTTTACGTTGGCGATGTCGCCATTGAGGGCGATACCATTCTCTATGCCGAGCATTATGGACTTGCGCCCTTTCCGTTTGTCCTCATATAGGTCGGAAGGTGTGCGTGCTATGCTCACCTCATCACAATGAGCAGCCACCATAGCCTCTATCTTGTCGAATATGAGGTTGGCATATTCGAATGGCGATGACACATCGAAAGCCACCTTTGAAGAGAAGGTCTCACCCAGTTTGGGTTGCGGCAGATATGACACCATGATGGTGGCATCCTGGTGTCCTTCATCCATTTTATGCAAGTCAACGAGGATGCGAGGATCACGCACGGCTATGTCTACCCCCTGATGGAAGAGCATAGGAGTATCGCAATGTGTGTCGAGAGTAAGGATTCGGCTGTGCAGGATACAAGCCTCATGATAAGCCTTGGCCTGGTCTACGAGCCATTTGAAGAGAGGAGCCCCGGATGCAAGACATTCGGGATGCCACTGTACTCCCATCACCGGTTTGAAGTCGCTGCTCTCTATGGCCTCTATGGCGCCATCCTTGGCACGGGCAGTGGCAATGAAGAGTTTGCCGGGGTTGCCCACGGCCTGATGATGAAACGAGTTAACGGCTATGCTGTCATCCTTATACAGACCATGCAGGATACTGTTTGGGGTTATGTCAACGGTATGGGTTTGTGTTTCCCTTGGTGCCTGCTGGCTATGCTTGACCGTTTGCGGGATATCCCTTTGGTGGCATAAATCCTGGATGACATGCCCTCCGAGAGCCATGGCAAGGGTTTGTATACCTCTGCAGATGCCGAGCATGGGTATCTGTCTGTTGTATGCCAACCTTACAGTGAGTAGTTCGGCCAAGTCTCGTTCGCTGCAGATACCGCCGAGATAAGGCGACGGTTGCTCTCCGCAATAGAGCGGATTATAATCCCCTCCACCGCTGAGCAGCAGTCCATCTATATGTGCGAGGGTATTGATGATAACCTCTTGATTGTCTATGGGAGGAATGATGACAGGTGTACCACCTGCCTCCACAACCATTTTATAATAGGTGGAAGCTAAGGTACACCTGTTATCATCGAAATTGCCTGTTATGCCTATCACGGGGCGGCGCGGAGCCTCAGGAAAACGGCTATAGGCGCCACAGGCAAGAGTCTGTTGCCAGTCAAATGGATTCATAGCGCTTGTATACTATGCTTCTTCGTCTACGTGCACCGGTATCTCGCGCTTGATGCTCTGCTCGAGCGAGATGAGTGTCTCTGTGGCCACTACGCCAGGTATGCCCTGCAGGCGTCCGTTAAGCAGGTTCATCAACTGCTCGTTGTCGCGGGCATAGAGTTTGACGAGCATGGTGTAAGGACCGGTAGTGAAGTGGCACTCCACAATTTCGGGAATATGCTGCAGTTCCTCCACCACATTCTTATACATACTGCCACGCTCCAGGTTGATGCCCACATAGGTGCATGTGGAATACCCCAGACTCTTGGGGTTAACCTCAAATCCACTACCCATGATTACGTTTCCATCAATGAGATGCTGCACGCGCTGATGGATAGCAGCACGCGAAACGCCACACTCGGCAGCCACATCCTTGAAAGGGATACGGGCATTCTTCGACAGTATGCGAAGAATCTTCTTGTCCAATTTGTCTATTTTGTCCATCTTTTACTAAGTGTTGTTTGTTGTCAATAGAGGCTATTTGCTATACAGTTTTTTTTCTCTTTGAGCTATTACCTCGCAAAAAGTAAGCAAAAGTAGTCATTTTTATTGAAACATGCAACAATTTAGCAATAAATTAATCTTTTTTATTTCTCTATACCTATGAGTTCGACATCAAAGATGAGCGTACTGAATGGTTTGATTTGTCCCATGTCGCGCTCTCCGTATGCCAAATCCTGTGGAATGAAGAGTTGCCACTTGCTTCCCACAGGCATCATGGTGAGTGCTTCAGTCCAGCCTTTTATCACCTGATCGGCGCGGAAGGTGGCAGGGTTGCCGCCATGCTTTTCTGTTGAGTCAAACACGGTGCCATCAATGAGTCGGCCTTCATATTTTACCTTTACGCGGCTTGATTTCTGTGGCACTTCGCCATTGCCCTTCACGAGCACCTTATACTGCAGTCCGCTTGGCAGCACCACTACGCCCTCTTTCTTTGCATTCTCGGCAAGGAAGGTTTCTCCCGCAGTGCGGTTGGAACCATAGAGTTTGTCTGCCTTTGCCTTCTTATTGTAGGCCATGCGCTCCTGGGTATACTCCTGAGCGGCAGCCATGTCAAAGAAAGTGGTATCTTCCTTGAGTGCACTGACGAAACCCTGGCAAAGCATGCTTACAGAGAGGCTGTCGGGGCAGTCATCGAGTTCCTTGCCAATACCTTTGGCTATCTGTCCTGTGAGTTGCGAACCGATTTCCAGACCAGCGGCATAAGCCTTGAAACTCTTGTCTCCACTATTTTTGATAAAATCTTCGAGTCCACGGATGAAATCCTTTACATGTGCAGAGTCGACCCCCATGTTCTGACTGAGATAAGGAAGCAGTCCTTGGGTCTGGCTCATGCCAATGGCATAACTCAAAGAATCAGAAGAAGTGAGCAGTTGCACGGGCTTCTGCTCACTCTTCTTGTTTTCAACCTTCTTCTTTGCTGATGCGGGCACCACGGCGAAAGCCATGGCCACGGCAGCAATAGCGATGATTATTCTTTTCATACCTTATTTCTTTGCCTCTATAGAGATGAGTTCAATCTTAAAGATAAGAGCAGAGAAAGGTTTGATCTGACCTTGGTCGCGACTGCCGTATGCCAGTTCCTGTGGGATGTAAACCTCCCATACAGAACCAACAGGCATGTGAACGAGAGCATCGGTCCAACCCTTGATTACCTGGTTGCAGCGCAGGGTGATAGGGCTTTCACGTTTGTAAGAACTATCAAACACGTTGCCATCGATGGTGCGTCCCTCATAGTGAACCTTTACCATAGTGGTGTCGGCAGGAATGGCACCATTGCCCTCTTTGATCACTTTATACTGCACACCGCTTGGCAATACCTTGATGCCTTCCTTCTTTTTGTTGTTGGCAAGGAAATCCTCACCCTCTTTCTTGTTGGCGCCATACTGTTTCTCCATAGCCTGAGACTTGAGAGCCTCCATCTTGGTGCGAGCCACCACGTCGGCCTGGTCGAGAGTCATGATGCCACCCTTGCCAGTTGTGCCGCTGATGAAACCAGCCATGAAATTCTTGAGAGAGATGGTCTGGGTGGAGTCATCGCCAAAGACCTGGTGGTTGATGCCCTTTACCATCTGCTGGCTAATCTGCTGACCTATCTGGATGCCAGCAAAATAGGCTGCCTTTCTCTTGTCGTCGCCCAAGTTGGCACCCTCGTTGAGACCCTTGATAAAGTCGTTAATATATGTGGTGTCAACACCCATGCGCTCCTGGAGATACTCCTTGAGGCCCTGAGTCTGAGCCATACCGAGAGCATAACTCATAGAGTCAACATCATTTTTTAGATCTGCCTTTGGAGTGCTATTGCCGCAGGCCATCAAACCCATTACAGATGCCATAATGGCAACTACTGAAAACTTTTTCATTTCTTGAATAATTAATTATTGTAATACGTTATTTATTTCCTTATTCTTGTTGGATAACACATCTTCAAATAAACTGCTTAGAGCACGTTGATAAGCTCTACATCGAAGATGAGTGTTGAATATGGAGGAATGGTCTGACCAGCACCCGACTCGCCATATCCCAGTTTATAAGGGATGAAGAAACGGTATTTGGCACCCTCTTTCATAAGTTGTAGACCTTCTGTCCATCCTGCTATCACCTGTTGCAGACCAAACACGGCTGGCTCGCCTCTCTGCACGCTGCTGTCGAAAACAGTGCCGTCGGTGAGGAAACCCTCATAATGGCAGCGCACACGGTCGGTAGCCTTGGGCTGCTTGCCACTACCCTCAGCGAGCACCATATACTGCAATCCTGAAGGCAGCACCACAACACCCTCCTTAGCGGCATTGTCAGCCAGATATTTCTCTCCAGCCTCCTTGGCCTCACGACCAGCCTCCTGGCGCTGGGCTGTGATCTCAGCCTCTTTCTTTGCGAAATATTCCTCTACGATCTTCTGAGCCTCATGGTTAGAAATCTTGAGCTGATTGCCTGCCAACACATCCTTGATGGCTTCTGCAAAAGAGTCTACATTAAGGTCATTGGTTCCCATCTGAGCAAGCTGTCTGCCCACTCCCAGCCCTAAGGCGTAACTAAGTTTTTCCATCGCTTTTAATTCTTCTTTTTATCTATTTATAATATTCTCAATAGCCACAAAACGGGGGCAAATGGAGGCCCCACATTCTTTTGGGTTGCAAAGTTAATACTTTTTATCGTACATTATTAATATAATTGCAGAAAAATGATTATTTTTGTGCATTGTTAGGATTTAAACATTGTTTTTATCATGAAAAAGATAGTTGTACTTACCGGTGCCGGCATGTCGGTGGAAAGTGGTCTGAAGACATTCAGGGATGCCGACGGACTATGGGAGAACTACCCAGTGCAGCAGGTGGCTACCCATGAGGGATGGCTCCAGGACCCTGCCTTAGTGACCAATTTCTATAATATGCTCAGGGGTAAGCTGCTGGATGCCAAACCCAATAAAGGGCATGAGTTGGTGGCTGAACTGGAAAAGGATTTCGATGTGACCGTGGTGACACAGAATGTGGATAACTTGCATGAGCAGGCGGGCAGCCATAACGTCATACACCTGCATGGCGAACTAATGAAGGTTTGCTCGAGCCGCGACACCGAAAACCCACTATGCTGGAAGACTCTCGATGCAACTAATTATGTGGTAGAACCAGGCACCAAGGCCGCCGATGGTAGCTTGCTACGACCGTATATAGTCTTTTTCGGTGAAAGCGTGCCCAATTTCGAGGCGGCAGCGGGAGTGGCCATGGAAGCAGATATATTTATTATAATAGGTACTTCCCTCAATGTGTATCCTGCTGCGGGACTGGTGCAATATGCCAGTCATGACACACCCATCTTCCTCATAGACCCCAACACCGTGATGGCCAAGGGAACACATAACGTGACTCATATACAGATGGGGGCTTCGGAGGGTATGGCTGTGCTCATGGAGAAACTGGAGGCACTGAAGGACTAATAAATCAGAATGCTCATCATAAACATACATAAATGATTACCATCAATAAAAGGGTGAAGAAATTATTGGCGGCATGCTTTCTGATGGTCCTTTGGGGCTGCGGCAATGACAAGCACGACAACGCAGAGAATGCACTCAAAGACCAGGGGATAACGATAGATATATGCAACGGGTATACACCTGTCAAAAACCAGGCCAGCAACAGCAATTGCTGGATGTATGGCATGCTGGCTACCATTGAAACGGAACATATATCACGCGGCGACTCTATCCATCTGTCAGTGAGATACGGTATGAGGAAACTGATTGAAGATGCTGCCGCCAAAAGGTATATGTCGGGCGGATGCCATACACGCTCCATTAGGGGTATGGCACAGGATGCACTGGTCATAATAGAGAAGTATGGCGCCATGCCATACGATGCCTATATGGATACCGAAGATACAGACACGCCCTATGCCCCATCGCTGCGCATGGCATATAGATTGGCAAACAAGGGTGCCCGACTAAGAAGCGGACTGAACAAAACCATGGAGGGTGTGGAACGTGCTCTCGACAGTGCACTCGGACCCTGTCCACCACGCGTGTTCATGCTCGGAGCCGAATATACCAAAGGAGAGTTTGGCAGAAGCGTCTGCTCGCCTGGCGAGTATATAGCCCTGACAAGTTGCACCCATCATCCTTTCTTTGAGATGATGACCATAGAGAGCGGCGACAACTATGAGCGACACCAGCAACTGAACGTGCCCCTCGACCTGCTACGGCAGATAATACTGTATGCCGTTGACCATGGGCATGGCGTGTGCTGGCAGGGAGACACAAGCGAACAAGGATTTTCATTCAAACATGGATTGGCCATACTGCCTAAAGGGCATGAGGTGACTCAGGCACAGCGACAGAAGGAACTGGAGACCATGGAAACCACCGATGACCATTGCATGGCCATCATAGGCAGGGCACACGACAAGAAGAACCAGCGCTATCTGATAATGAAGAACTCATGGGGCAAAGGCAACCCCTTTGGCGGACTCATGATGGTGAGCGAGGATTATGCCGTGATGAAGAGCACGGTGGTGATAGTGCCCGTCAGTTGCGCACAAACCTGTATATCATCATACCGCGCTTGCCCACATCATAGTGGGGAGTAAACAGATAGCCTTCCTTAGTAAATTCTGGGAAGGCCTGCTCGGCATCTTTCTTACTGATAAGCAGAAATCCCTCCTTGGGACGCTTCTCATAGAAATTGTCTATGCGGTTGTGCAGATAGAAGTTGACCTCAAAGAAATGGAGCGGATTGCCCTTTACCAGCATGCCTTCTGCCACATACTCATAGAGCACACCCTCTGACTGGGGCACATGGCGGTCTATGGCCATGGCGGCAGCCTTTACAGATTTGCTGTTGAGCACCGTGGGGGTATAGACACCATCCAACGACAGATAGAGCGATAGCACGAGAACCACTGCCACGTATGGCAGATGGCGTTGGCAATTTTCATGCCTACGGTATCGCCACCATAGCAGTCCCACAATAGAGGTGATGGCAATAACCACATACTGCCACCATGACTTAGTAGCCGCAAGGGCATTGAGCATAGATATATTTGCTTCGGCATGACGTCCGCTGCCAAAGATGCTGTCGGGGATGAGGCCTATGGTCACTACGATGAATGCCACCACCAAAAGAGTGGTGATTGCCGACAACACAGAACAGTAAGCTCCTATCACCGCCCTCTTGGTATCGTAGAGCCATTGCACCATGCGCGCAATGAAATAGCCAAGGAAGGGATATATGGGCATGAGATATACCGACCTCTTGCTTGTGGGAATGCAATAGAATACAAATATGAGTGTGAGAGCCAGGAATGAGTAGAGGTCTGTATCGTCGAGATTGCGTATGCCAGAGATGGTTTTGCGCAATATGAATGACACCTTCTGCCATCCCTTATATTCTTTCAGACTGTCTGCCATGCGGCGGTAGTTGACGGCAACAAGTGCAAACAGGCAGAGCAGAGTCCAAGGCAGATAGCCCGCTATGACGGTAATGAAATTATATATTACAGGCTCTTCGTGAGAACTGTAGGTCATGGTGCCAGTCATGCGACCGATATTCTCTTCATATACAAGCGACACAAACTCATCGCCACCCTGCTGCCATGCCGCATAAAACCATAATGCATATAATGACAGAGACAGCAGTCCGCATGCCATCATCATGCCGAAAGTCTTGAAAAAGGAATGGCGCCGCATAAGCATAAAAACTCCCATGACAAGGCATGGCAGGATGCTGCCCACAGGTCCCTTGGTGAGAGTGGCAAGAGCCATGAAGAGCACTGCAAACCAGGGGATGCCATGCCTGCCCCGCTCATACCAACGGAAAAACATATATATGGCCAGCACTATCATTGATGTGAGCACCATGTCTACACGGCAGTTGGCTCCTGCCCTATGCAGTTCAAAACTGGTCATGGTGACCAATGCTGCAAGCATGGCCGTGTGGGTGCTACGGTGTCGCTGATAGAACACGAATGTCATCACCACCATCACCATGAGTGACAGGGCTGAAGGAATGCGCGAGGTGGCCTCGGTCACATCGCCCCAGAGCGAAGACACGGCAGCTACACACCAATGGAAGAAAGGTGGCTTGTATGCCATCTCGCCGCCATTGTTGCGGGGCAGTATCCAGTTGTCGCCCGTTATCATCGAATAAGACACTATGGCTTCACGTGGTTCGCCCTTGGTGTTATACTCTGCCATGCCCAAAAAGGGGAACAGGGTGACAACACATATCAACACTATACACCAAAACCATTTGTTTTTCAGTATTTCCATCCTTTTATTATTTGGTTTCTTTCTTTTGTTAATGCACCGTCATCCCAGCGATTCAGTGATTGCAGTCTTGAGGAAACCACCGCTGTTGAGTTTGACTGCCACCTCTGCCACCCTCTTCTTGATGGACAAATAATCCTCTGCTGTCACACCATCCACTATATCTTTGATTTGGCTGAGATTGTCGATGGCCATGCCTATGCCCAGATGGGTTACGATGTGGGCAGTGGCCGACTGGCTCCATACTATCACTGGCAGACCAGCCCTAAGATAGAAGGAAAGTTTATGTGGTGAGTTGTATCTAAGATATTCACCGAAATTACCTGTGCAACTCTCTGTGGAGTCGCCGTCCCATACCAGTCCCCAACCATCGTTGATAGATGCTATGAACTGGTCGGCAGGCATGAATCCCTTGATGGTCACATCCTCAACATCGGCCAGTGCAGGCATGTCTTTGGCCTTGCCGTATACAGACAAGGGCAGACTTGGACAGCAGTCGTGCCACTTGAGCAGGAAAGCGTTTTTGCGCATGCCTAAGGCGCTAGCATAGATGATGGTATGTGCGGCAGCGGTGTCGGCTTCCTTGCGTTTTGCGGCAGCAGGTAGCGGCGACTGGCTGCGATAGTCAAACAAGCCGAGTGGAGTAGTAGTGTTGGTAAGTCCGCTGTCTTTAAGCCAAAGGCGCATTGCTTCATTGGATGCTATCACCATGTCTGCTTTGGCCAAACGGTGGCGCTCACGCATGATGGACAGTTTTTTGCGGCGGAAGGCGCCAAGATCGTGGATGACCACCATGGTGGTGGCTCCTTTGGTGTGTGCCACCTTGCAGAGATATTCGAAATATTTCTTTATGGGATATTGCAATACTATTAGGTCTCCGCGCCTTACACAGAAAGTGAAGTGTAGCACTCCCAGCAGATCGAGAAAGAAGGTTGCCACCTTGTTTTTGAAGAAGGTGCGAGATAAGCCAATATTTGTAGCCCCCATTTTCTCAAGGGTTATCTCATTGTCTATCTTGGCCTTATTGCCAGAGGCAGTAATATTTCTGTAGTTGCGACTAATAAAGCACAACCTCTTATACCCCATTTCCTCTATTTTCTTTATGAAACTATCGTCTATAATCATAGTTGTGGTGATTGATCATTAGAATATTTACTGTTGCCTTAGTTCTTATTTTGGTCAATAGAATTGTTGTCGTCTTTGTTGAGGTTGGCCCTTTTCCATCTGTTGTGGCTCCATAGATAGCACTCTGGCTGATTGCGTATGCTCTCTTCGAGCATCACGAAGAAGCGCTTGGTTATCTCATTCTGCCCACACTGTGCTGGAGTGTCGGTGATGAGTATAAATGTGCAAGTATACTTGCCTCTGCGCTCCCTTCTCATGTCTACATAAAACACTGCATTATCCATTTTCTGCATGATGCGTTCGGCACCTGTAAACACCGGTGTATCATGATTTAGGAAGGGCAGCCATAGATGGATATTCTCTGTTTTCGGTGTCTGGTCGGCGATATATCCAAAAAGGTTTCTCCTGTTTTCGCGTTTGTATGTCACGAGGTATCTGAGTATGTCTTTCTTTGGGATGCACACCCCCTGCTTGCTTTGCCTTATGCTGCGCATCAGCCTGTCGGTGACATGAGAGCGCAGAGGATGATAGATGAGTCCCATCACAGCATCGGGATAGCGGTGGAAAGCCAGTCCTGTGGTGGAGAGCCACTCCCAGTTGCATAAATGACCGAGTATGGCTGCACAGTCCTTGCCTTGGTCGAAATAGGTCTCCATCTGCTCCACATTTCTGAATTCTATATGCTTGAGAATATCCTCATCACTGATGGAGAGCAGTTTGATGGTCTCCACCACATAGTCGCACATGCAGTGATAGAATCTCCGTTCTATGCTCTTCAGCTCGTCGTGACTCTTGTCTGGGAAGGAGGTAGTAAGATTGCGCCACACCACCTTGCGCCTGTATTTGACCACATGATATACAATGACGTAAAAGCAGTCAGACAGCATATAGAGGCATTTGAAAGGCAGAAGCGACAGCACATACAGTGCGCCGTATGCCAGTCTGTATCCTATGTTACTGATATATGATTGTGATTTGTTGCCCATATCGTGAATTGTTTGTTGTCATTTGGATTATATGATATTTGCAATACTCATTGTCTGTTCTTGAGGTTGTTGGATGTGATTTGCAGTATGGCCTTGGCCTTGTCAAATAGCCTCATCCTGTTTGTTTCGGTACCTGCACTATCGGCAGTGAAGATGCCTGCTCCGAGATCATAGCCTATATATCCTGTTGAGTCGCAGAAGAGCATTCCGTTGTCGTAGGTATACATATACGATGGATAGCGGTATGAGGAACTCATCACATCGCGGCTGAACTCGAAATTGTCGTGTGGTATAGAGAGTTGTGAAAGCAGTGTGGCTGCCAGGTCGCTCTGATTGCAGGTCTTGTCTATGGTGGCAGCCTTGGCCACTGCCCCTCCCGTCCATATCATGGGAATATGGCTACGCATGGGTTGGCTATTGTCGAGTCCGTCGTAATAGATGCCATGGTCGGGCACTATCACCACCAGCAGATTGCTCCACTGCGACGATGCCTTGAGTCTGCTTATGAGTTTGCCTATGCATGAGTCGAGATAATGGAATGCATTGAGTATCTTATCATCGATGACCTTGGTGGGCACATCCCATGGTTCATGGCTGCTTAAGGTGAGCACAGAGAGGAGTTGCGGACTGTCGTGCTTTTCGGTTATCATGTCATATACGCGGTCAAAGATTATGTCGTCCCTGACACCCCATTTTGCCGAACGGCGCTGCGCCGATGTGAAATCCTGGTCGCACACCAACTGGTCGAATCCAGTGGCCAAGAGATAGCCTTTCATATTGGTGAAATTGATGTCGCCTCCATATACGAAGGATGTCTGGTAGCCTTCTTTTTTGAGAGTAGAGGCTATGGAAGGCATGGTTCTGCTCTTTTCAGGCATTTTCATCACTGAGGCTGTTGGAAAGGAGGGATAGCCACTGAGTATGCATACTATGCCGCGGTCTGTGCGCCATGAGTTGGCATGACAGTCGGAAAAGGACACACCTTCTGTCATCAGCCTATTGAGATTAGGTGTCACCTCGCTCCGGCCTCCAATGCTTGTGAACACCGCACCGCAACTCTCCATGATTATCATCAGTATGTCGGGTCTACGGGTGTTGAGCAGAGTGCTGTCGCTGATGCTCTCGGTGGTGTAGACCTCTGCCACCATACTTGCGCACTGCTTGGCATCGAAATAATCATAGCGGCAATAGTCGCTCTGCGAGTGACCGAAAGAGGAGAGGAAACTGAAGAGTGGATTGACGGCGGCATGATTGAGAAACTGCCGCGATGAGAAGAACACCTGACCCACATTGGTTGTCGACTCACTCAGTCCGCCTCTTATGCCCACAATCAATGGGGCTATAGACAGGATGAAGAGCAGAGTGGCGTATATCTTGCTGCGCAACGAGAGGCTACGGCCATCTCGTGGCAGCGAGAAACTGATCATTTTGTAAGCAGCCCATGATGCTATGGCAAGCACTGCCGCCACGGCCATGAGATACCATGCCGACACACTGTCTGCCAATCCCTGCGGCGAGTCGAGATACTGCATCACACTGCTGTTGAGCTTGAAACCCCAGAATTCATAGAGGCAGCAGTCGGCGAGCAATGCCAGCACCACCATGAGCGAGATGATGGCATAATAAACTCTGAGCACCACGCTCCACCAATGCCATCTGCCTATCCACACATATAGCATGGCCACCACTATTGGCAGCAGGATAAGATAGATGGCTGTGGAGAGGTCGAGGGATAGCCCATGTGCCACCACTGCCATGATGTCGGCAAGCGAAAGGCTTTCAGAACCTACATTGTAGCCCATGAATATCAGTTTGCCGATAATGAATACCAGCACTGTAGTCACGTATACCAAAAGGAGATGGAGGAGCAGATGGCTCCTCATGGTATTGAGTATGGCTATGGTTTTATCCTTCATCTTGTCAATACATTGATTTTGCGCTCTGCAACTGTTGTCACTTCTTTGATACTGTGCTCTGCATATCGTTGAGTTTCTTGTAATAGCCATTGGCGGCTATCAGTTCGTCGTGTGTGCCGCGCTCCACTATCTGTCCCTCGTGAATCACGCATATCTCATCGGCACTCTTGATTGTAGATAGGCGGTGTGCTATGGCCACGGTGGTGCGGGTGCGCATAAGTCTTTCCAATGCATCCTGTACCAGTCGTTCGCTCTCGGTATCGAGGGCTGAGGTTGCCTCGTCGAGTATGAGAATTGGAGGGTTTTTGAGTATGGCCCTGGCTATGCTTACACGCTGTCGCTGACCACCAGAGAGTCGTCCGCCGCGGTCGCCGATAGAGGTATTGAACTTATCCTCCGACTCCATGATGAAATCGTAGGCATTGGCTATTTTGGCAGCCTCTTCCACCTGCTGCTGGGTGGCATGATCGACACCGAAGGCTATATTATTATAGAAACTATCGTTGAAGAGTATAGCCTCCTGATTCACATTTCCTATAAGTTGGCGAAGGTCGTTGATACCCAGGTCCTTGACATTGATACCATCTATGAGCACCTCGCCCTCCTGTACATCATAATACCTCGGTATGAGGTCGACGAGTGTTGACTTGCCGCCGCCGCTCTGGCCCACAAGGGCAATGGTCATGCCCTTGCGTATCTTGAGATTGATATTTCTGAGCACCCATTTCTTGTCATATTTGAAAGACACGTTTCGGAATTCTATCTCATGCTCAAAGGATGCTATGTGCTTGGGGTTGGCAGGTTCCTTTATGGTGTTTTCTGCCTTCAATATCTTGTCTACTCGCTCCATGGATGCCAGTCCCTTGGGTATATTGTATCCTGCCTTCGAGAACTCCTTTAGCGGGTTGATGATACTGTAGAGTATGACCATATAATAAATAAATGTGGGTCCCGAGAGGGTAGAATTATTGAGCACCAGCACACCGCCGAACCATAGCACTATCACTATCATCACTGTGCCGAGAAACTCGCTCATGGGATGGGCCAACTGCTGGCGGGTGTTAACCTTCATGAGATTATTGCGATAGTCATCATTGATCTTGCCGAAGCGCTCGTTCATCTTCCCTTCGGCACAGAAAGCCTTGATGATACGCAGTCCGCCGAGTGTTTCCTCCACCTGGCTCATGGTGTCGCTCCACAGTGCCTGTGCCTTTATGGAGCGTTGTTTGAGTTTGCGGCCCACGCTGCCCATCACCCATCCCATAAGCGGCACTATGGCCAGAGTGAAAAGGGTGAGCTGCCAACTGATGAATATCATGGTGGAGAAATAGGCGATGATGAGTATGGGATTCTTAAAGAGCATGTCGAGTGAAGACATGATGGAACTCTCTATCTCAGCCACATCGCCGCTCATGCGTGCTATGATGTCTCCCTTGCGCTCCTCCGAGAAGAATCCGAGTGGCAGTGAGGTGATTTTGCGATACAACTGATTGCGTATGTCTCTCACTATTCCCGTGCGGATGGGTATTATGGATGCCGACGAGAGAAAATAGGCCCCTGTCTTTAGGAAGGTGGTGAATGCCAGGAAGAGTCCTATGAGGAGCAGTGTTGTGGTGGCTCCCCAGTCGTCAATGAGTTGGTACATGTAATAGTCCATGTTGTTTGACAGCACGTCCTTGATGTTGCCGCTTCCCCACTCCATGAGTGCTGTAACCCTCCGCTGGTCAGTCTGGAAGAGTATCTGAAGTATGGGTATAAGGGCACCGAAAGAGAAGACATTGAGTAGTGCCGATAGTATGTTGAACACTACCGATGCCACCAGATATTTCTTGTAGGGCGGCACAAATCGCTTCAGTATTCCGTATAGTTCTCTCATACCTCTTCACCTATAAGGGTTGCACTTGTGCTGGACGTTATCCTGACCATCACCTTATCTCCGATATGGTGGTTGCCCTTATCGAAGACCACCATCTTGTTTTGTTGGGTGCGACCGCACAACTGCTCACGGGACCGTTTGCTGTGGCCCTCTACGAGCACTTCCACTACCCTACCCTCCTCGCGGCGGTTTGACTCTGCGCTCAGTTGGGTCTGCAGGGCTATCATCTCGTTGAGTCGTGATATCTTTACATCTTCGGGCACATCATCGGGCAGATGTTTGGAGGCATAGGTGCCGGGGCGCTCGCTGTATTTGAACATGAATGCCGAATCGTAGCCCACCTCCCTCATAAGGTCGAGCGACATCATGTGGTCTTCTTCTGTCTCGCTATGATAGCCCACAAAGATGTCTGTAGAGATGGCGCAGTCTGGTATGATGCGCCTGATGGCTTTCACTCTGTCCATATACCATTGGCGGGTATACTTCCTGTTCATGAGTTTCAATATTCTGTCGCTGCCGCTCTGCACAGGCAGATGTATATGGTTGCACACGTTATCGTTGGCAGCTATCACCTCGAGGGTTTCATCGCTCATGTCTTTGGGATGCGAGGTTGTGAACCTCACCCTCATATCGGGCACAGCCTTGGCTACCTTGTCGAGGAGTTGCGGAAAGTCTATAGTGGTGGCATCGTCGGCTGTCCATCTGTATGAGTTGACATTCTGTCCGAGCAGGGTCACCTCCTTATATCCTTTGTCGCTGAGGTCTTGCACTTCCTTGATTATGCTCTCTATATCTCTGCTTCTCTCCCGTCCGCGGGTATAGGGTACTATGCAGTAATGGCAGAAATTATTGCATCCGCGCATGATGCTCACAAATCCACCTATGTGCACACCGCAGATGCGCTGGGGTACGATGTCGCGATAGGTCTCGGTGGTAGACAGTTCGATATTGATGGCCTTGTGCCCCTGCTCAGCCTGGGCTATGAGGTCGGGGAGCGAGAGATAAGCATCAGGGCCTGCCACCAGGTCTGCATGATGATTGTTGAGCAGGTCTTCTTTAACCCTTTCAGCCATGCATCCGAGCACTCCGATGATGAGCCTGCGCCCTTTCTTTCGTTCTGCATTCAGGGTGTCGAGGCGGTTGTATATCTTCTGCTCGGCATTGTCTCTCACCGAGCATGTGTTGAGGAATACGGCATCGGCAGATTCAAGTGACTGGCACACCTCATATCCAGCCATGCCCATGACGGCGGCCACTACTTCTGAGTCTGCCACGTTCATCTGGCAGCCGTATGTTTCTATAAATAGTTTCTTCATTATTTCAATACTTCTACAAGTTGTGATAGCCTTGTACTGTTGCTTCCTTTTATCAATATGAAGCGGCCGGTAATAGTCTCGCTGCCTATGGCCGCCTTTACTTCCTCCACATCGTGAAACTTGCGGTAGGGACAGGGGATATGACCAAACTCATCACCCACAAGCCAGATGCTCTCTATGCCAGCATCGGTAAGTTGGTCTACAACCCTCTGGTGCTCTGCCTGACTGTCGGCGCCCAACTCTTTCATGTCGCCAAGGATGGCCATCTTATGGTCTGCCTTGATGAGTGCGAAATTGGCTATTGCCGCTGCCATGCTTGTGGGATTGGCATTATATGCGTCTACAAGCAGTGTGTTGCGACCCGTATCATCGAGTTGCGACCTGTTGTTGCGTGGTACATAGCTACTGAGAGCATGGCATATCTTCTGTGCATCCACACCGAAGGATAAGCCCACGCAAACAGCTGCCAGCATGTTATAGATATTATAGCTGCCCACAAGTTGCGTGTCTACACGATGACTCTCTCCTGCCGACTCCCACTCAAAGGACAGTTTGGGACTACATTCAATGATGCGACCTGCAACGAGCATGCCCTGTGGACCTTCCAGCCCATAGGTCACCGTATTGATGCCCTTCGCCATGCCCATTAGGTTGTGGTCGCCACCATTCACAAACACTGTGGTGCCTGGTTGGCTGCGCAAATAGTCATACAGTTCGCCCTTGGTATGCTTGACTCCCTCAAAACTACCAAATCCCTGCAGATGTGCCCTGCCCACATTGGTGATCAGTCCGTACTGAGGTTCCACTATCTCCACAAGGCGTTTGATGTCGCCGGGATGGCTGGCACCCATCTCCACAATGGCTATATCATGGCTCGCATCGAGGGCAAAGAGGGTTTTGGGCACTCCCACATCATTATTGAAGTTGCCTTGGGTGCTGAGCACCTTATACTGCTCTGACAGCACAGCGGTTACCAGTTCCTTAGTAGTGGTCTTGCCATTGGTGCCCGTGATGCCTACCACCCGCAAGTCAAATTGCTCTCTGTAGAGTCTGGCCAACTGTTGATAGGTATCAAGGGCATCGTCTACGAGAATATATCTATCGTCAAGGGCATATTCTGCCTCGTCGATGATAGCATGGCTGCATCCCGCCTCAAGGGCAGCGGCGGCAAACTTATTGCCATCGAAAGCATCGCCCTTGAGAGCTACAAACAAATTGCCGGCACAGCAGTTGCGACTGTCTGTGGTGACTCCGGTGCTCTTCTTTAGTATCTCAAAAATTGCGTCAAGTTCCATGTGTTCGGTACTTATTTCCATTAGTATTCTGCAAAGTTACAAAAAAATATCCAACGATATTAAGATAATCATATAATTTTTTTGTCTTTTCACTCTTCTCTTTGTTTCTTTATTATTATCTTTGCACAATAAACCACATAATTACGCAATGACACAAGAAGAAAAGACAAAAATTGAGGAGCGTATCGTTGACGTGCTGCGCACCGTCTATGACCCTGAGATACCTGTGAATATCTATGAACTGGGACTGATATACAAGATTGACGTGAAGGACAACCATGATGTGGATGTGGACATGACCTTTACAGCGCCATCGTGCCCCGCAGCCGATTTCATTCTCGAGGATGTGAGACAGAAAGTGGACGCCGTGGAGGGTGTGGCCAATGCCAATATCCATTTGGTGTTTGAACCCGTGTGGGACCAAAGCATGATGAGCGAAGAGGCCCGCGTAGAACTGGGATTTGATTGAACAACATAAAATTTGACTTACCAACAAATACTATTGGGGGGAAGGAGTATGAAGAATGTTTATTTCCTGTCAGATGCGCATCTCGGCTCTTGGGCCATCGACCATGGCCGCATGCACGAGAGGAGGCTCGTGAGGTTTCTCGACAGCATCAAGCACAAGGCTGCCGCCGTATATCTGCTGGGAGACATGTTTGACTTCTGGTATGAGCATAAGTATACGGTGCCAAAGGGATATACCCGCTTTCTGGGGAAACTGTCGGAACTCACCGACATGGGCGTAGAGGTGCATTTCTTCACTGGCAATCATGATATCTGGGCCTACTCATACCTCGAGGAGGAATGTGGGGTGATCATGCACCGGAAACCCATCACCACAGATATTTACGGCAAGGTGTTTTATCTTGCACATGGCGACGGATTGGGCGATCCCGACATCAAGTTCAAACTGCTCAGGCGTATGTTTCACAACACTATATGCCAGCGTCTCTTCTCGGCCATACATCCACGATGGTCCATGTGGCTCGGCCTGACATGGGCCAAGCATAGCCGCATGAAACGCATAAATGGAGAGGAACCGCCTTATATGGGCGAAAACAAGGAGCATCTCGTGCTGTATGCCAAACAATATATGAAATCGCATCCAAATGTGGATGTCTTTATCTTCGGACACAGGCATATAGAGTTGGATCTCAACTTGTCGAAGAATGTGAGAATGATGATTTTGGGCGACTGGATATCGCAGTTCACCTATGTTGTCTTTGACGGCGACCACCTGCTACTCGAGGAATATGAAGAGGGACTGAGCCAACCATGACGGCCACTACAACACCAAATGGATCCAGACACTGAATACTAACCTATTCATTTTATTGCTATGTATATAAATCTTGGCAATGACATCTTATGCACTCCCTACGGCGCAACTTCTTTCCCTAAAGAGTTGTGCTCACCGTATTACTCTGACTATATAGGTTTTATAGTTTGCCATGAGGGGTATTATGACCTGAGTGTTGACAACACTGTTTACCATGTTGCCAAGGGCGAGACCGTGTTTGTATCCAAGGGAGTGCTTCTGCAGATTATTAGCGTTTCGGAAAATCTCAGCATCAC
>JALFPC010000082.1 GCA_022782305.1 Prevotella sp.
TAGCTTTTAGTTTGAATTCTGTTTGCTGTATCATGATAATGTTTTTTTTATGTGGTAGACCAGACAATGGAATTATATGAAACAAGGTAGTGAGGCAGGATTGTCAATGAAGTGTCCGCTGATGAGCGACCTAATAGTTGTGGTCTTGCGTATATGTTCAATCATCATACGGAGGGCTTCGGTGCAGATTCCCATGCCCCAATACGGCCTGCCTACCCAATAGCCCACGGTGGGCTCTTCTTCACGTGCGGGAAGATTGCATTCACAAGATGGACCATAGCCTATGGCACCAATCGCCTCACCCGTTTGGTTCCAAATAATGGCCCATGTGGTGGGATTGTCAAAGACTGTATGGATTATGGTGCGGCTCTCGTCTTCAGACTTGTGGGGAGCCCATCCTGCACGAGGTCCAACCTCAGTGTCGCTGGCATACTTGTATAATGCCGGGGCATCGCTGATATGCCAGGGGCGAAGTGATATCCTATTGCTTTTCATACTGCAAAATTACACTTTTATTTCTAATAATCATGCAAAATCAGACATTAACTTCTAATAATCCTGCAAAGCAACCTCGTGGTCAAGGTGAGACGATGTGTAGCCAACTACTTCTTGATCTTCAGTACTGGCGCTATGGCATTGGTAGGACTTGGCAAACTGATCTCCAATCCTTCTGTTGTCTGTTTGGCTTTCAAGCTACCATAACCGAGAAGTTCCACCTTGGTTATGGACTTGCTGAAGAGCCTGTTTCCTTTGGCAAGTGATTTGATTACTATCCTTCCATCAGTTGGCCATCCGAGTGGGGTGGCATAGAGATATTTCTTAGTTTGGTTAAACCTAATGTCGGCAGAGGTCATGCCTGTATATTGCTTGTCGTTGAACCCCTGTGCATTCATTTTGATATTCTTTTGGGCTATGGGCCCCTCACCGAATATCACCCATGGTCTGGTACCGATGATGCTTTCTTTATTGATGTTCATCCATTCTTCTATGCCATCCAATACCTTGGCTTCCTTGTCGTCATAAGTACCGTCGGCGCGCAGGGGAATGCTGAGCAGCAGGTTGCCGTTTTTACTCACTATGTCCACCAATTGCTTTATCACGTCGGCAGCACTCTTATATGCACCGCGCTCATATATGCTGGTGTTGTAGTGCCATCCTCCTATGCAATTGCATGTCTGCCATGGTTCATTGATTATTTCGTTGGGTGCACCGCGTTCCACGTCCCATGTGAGGGCCTTTCGCTGCTGTGCGTCCAGTATCTTGCCAAACATTACGGCACGTGGGTTTTTATTGTAGAAATGCGATGCAATCTTCAGGCCGCAGTCGCTGATATCATGAAATGGCACCACGGTTACGTCAAAATATATAAGGTCGGGATTATATCTATTGATGGCATCCAGTGTCCTGTCGTAGAAATTTGTTACAAACTCTTTGGATGGCATTGCGGCGCCGTTGCCCCATGCCCATTGCTTATGTATGGAGTTGTTGGCCCACGATCTATCGCTCATGTCATGGTTTTGTGCATAAAGGTTTTGCGGGTCATATCCTTCCCACCATTTGCCTTTTCCGTCTGCCTTGGTCATTTTTCCATCATAGTATACGCCGGCCTTGCGCCCGTTCATGTCATAGCGTTGTGATGGTTCATACCATGTCCAAGCATGGTCGGCATGAAAGGAGATACCTAATGGTAGTCCATGTTTCTTGGCGGCTTTTGCCCATCCCTCTATGAGGTCTTTCTTGGGTCCGATATTTACAGCATTCCATTCTTGGTATTTGGAATCCCAAAGGTCAAAATTGTCATGATGGTTGCCGAGCACAAAGAAATATTGTGCCCCGAGTCGTTTGTATCTCTCAACGAGTTTGTCGGGATCCCATTTCTCCGCCTTAAACAGCGGCAGTATATCCTTGAATCCCACTTCCGAAGGATGCCCATAGTGCTCGAGGTGATGCTTGTATGCATGCGAACCTTCTATATACATCTCCCGTGCCATCCAGTCTCCAGAACCTTCCACGCATTGTGGTCCCCAGTGTGCCCATATTCCGAACTTAGCATCTCTGAACCATTCGGGCGTTTTGTGTTTTATCAGTGATTCCCACTGTGGCTGATATGGTCCTTCTGCCATTGTTTCCTTTTCATTGGTCACTGGCACCTTATACTGCTGTGCTGTGGTGCCTATGGTGCAGGCAGTGGTCATGATCAGTGCTGCAAATACCTTATTCATTATATTCATTGGGTTGTCGTTGAATTATTTTATAGTTTATGGTGCAAAGATACACAAAAATATTTGTAATATGACATGGTTGCATGTAATTTTTAATGTGAAGTGTATTGGCTTGTTAATGATATAGGAATATTTGCAGACATTAATGTTTTCTATCGGCTATGCCTCTACGATGATCAAAGAGAGCGAGCTCAAGAGTGTGCCTGTGGCCAATGTGGCTGAGGCCATTGCGGGCAAGGTGATCGGTGTAAGCATCAATTAGGCACAGTCGGGTCCTGGTGGTGCCTCTAATATCACCATCCGCAGTTTCAGACACAAATGAAATATTAATATTCATAGTTGATCAGTTATTTCTCAAGAGGCGCAGATGGGAATCTGCGCTCTCATATTGTTAAAAAAACAAAGAGAAAAGGATAATTATTGCTTATTATTTGTTGTCATCAATAAATAAATGTAACTTTGCACTCAATAATGCGAATTATACGGAATATTATATTTAAAGCTTTAAATTATTATCTATGAAAAAGATTATCCTTTCGGCTCTGCTCATGATGACCACCTTTGTGGAATCTGTTAATGCACAGCTGCCTGCCGTGGTGCTCAAAACCATCGACGGAAAGACTATCAGCACTGATACTCTTAACAATGGAGGAAAACCATTCATCATCGATTTCTTTGCCACATGGTGCAAACCATGCAACCGCGAACTTTCAGCTATCGCTGAGGTATATGACGAGTGGAAAGAGGAAACGGGTGTCAAACTCTTTGCCGTGTCTATAGACCAGGCGCAGAATATCAACAAGGTGAAACCGCTTGTCGACGGCAACGGATGGGAGTATGACGTGCTCCTCGATCCTAATAGCGATTTCAAGCGTGCCCTCGGCATACAGATGATTCCATACGTGCTCATCGTTGATGGCAACGGAAAAATCGTTTACCAGCACAATGGCTATACCGACGGAGCAGAAGAGGAACTCATCGAGGTGGTGCGAAAACTGGTGAAATAATCATTCATGAATGACTGGCAAATTTTTAGTTGATATCATATTATGAATAACTGCAAATATCTGATGCTCGCCGTCGGCTTATGCATCGGCTCTACGGCCGCATACGCACAGCAGGACGACGACAAAATTACTTTCACAGGCAGCATACAGAGCGATATACTCATTCCTGAGGATGACAAGAAAATTGGTACCGAGGAAACCAGCGACTGGGGACTCACCAATACTTATGTAGACCTCAAGGCACAAAGCAAATATGCAGAGGCCGGACTCAGACTCGAATATCTTGAGCATCCACTGCCAGGATTCGAAAAGGATTTCAAAGGATGGGGAGTGCCGCATTTCTATGTTACAGCACGCAACAACAAAAACTTCGAGGCTACATTCGGCACATTCTATGAGCAGTTCGGGTCGGGATTCATACTCCGCACATACGAGGAGAGGGCTCTCGGCATCGACAATTCGCTGCTCGGAGCACGAACCGTATACCGTCCTTTCAAAGGCGTGCAGATCAAAGCTCTCTCGGGCAGACAGCGCCGTTTCTGGAATTTCAATGAAAGCTGGGTTAGCGGTGCAGACATAGAAATTGGTCTTGAAGAGTGGTTCAAGTCATTGCAGCAGAAGAATATATACCTCACACTCGGTGCTTCGTTTGTAAACAAGCATGAGGATAAGGAGGATATCTTTGTGGATAAGTTGCACAAACTCAATGTGCCAAACAATGTGAATGCCTTTGACGTGAGAGCAAGGCTCCAGAAGGGTGGCTTAAATATCCTGGCAGAGTATGCACAGAAAACCCAAGATCCTTCTTACGACAATGGGTATATATACCGCAAGGGTAACGTGGCCATGCTCTCCACTTCTTACTCTAAGAAGGGATTTAGCATTCTGGCTCAAGCCAAACGCAGCGACAATATGTCGTTTCGCAGTCGCAGAAGCATGAACCTCACATCGTCGTTTATCAATCATCTGCCAGCCTTCACTCTCGACCATACCTATGCGCTGGCAGCCCTATATCCTTATGCCACACAACCCGATGGCGAGTGGGCTTATCAGGGTGAACTGAGTTATAAGTTCAAACCGCGCACTCTCATTGGTGGGCGCTATGGCATGAAGGTAAAGGTCAACTATTCGTATGTGAATGCCATACAGAAGGATATCAAGGATGGTGGCGGTATGGCTACAGATGGCTATTCTTCTTCTTTCTTTAAATGGGGTGATGAGATGTATTATCAGGACCTCAATATCCAGATTGAAAAGAAATTCTCTAAGTCTTTTGTACTCAACCTTATGGCCATGAACCAGTTCTACAACAAGTCCGTAGTGGAGGGCGAGGGTGGAATGATACACTCCAATATCTTCGTGGCAGATGGAAAATATAAGTTCAATAATAAGTTCACACTCCGAGGCGAGGCACAGTATCTCAAAACTGACGACGACCAGGGCGACTGGGCTTATGGACTGCTCGAACTCTCTGTGCTGCCCAACTGGATGTTTACACTTTCCGACATGTATAACGTGGGAGAAACTGATATCCACTACTATCAGGGATATGTTACATTCAATACCGGTGCCCACAGACTGCAACTGGGCTATGGACGCACACGAGCTGGATATAACTGCTCCGGTGGCGTATGCCGATATGTGCCTGCAAGCAAGGGCGTTACTCTTTCTTATAACTATAATTTCTAATTACAAGCCGAAATGAAATTCAGATATAATTTTTTGCTCTCGGCATTGTGTGGACTGGCATTCTCGGCTTGCTCCAATATCGATGATGATGAGAGACTGATATACGTAGAGCCCGTAACAGAAATGAGAAACGTGCTCATCGAGGACTTCACAGGACAGAAATGCCCCAACTGCCCCAATGCTACCGACAAGATTGCATCGCTGCACGAGGAATATGGCGACAAGGTTATTGCCGTGGCCATACATTCCGGTCCGCTCGGTTTCGCGGGCAATGCCAATAATGTGGGGCTCAAGACAGAACTGGGTGATGTATACTATAATGCATGGGGCATCGATTTCCAACCAAAGGGTGTCATAGACCGCAATGGGGCTGCCCTCGACTTCAATTTCTGGCAGGAGAAGGTGCGTACAGAGATACAAAGGTCTACACCGCTCACCCTCAATCTCTCGGCTACTCTCGCTGCCGATGCCAATTCCGTGGATATATCGCTTGAGGCTTACGCCACCGAGACTGTCAACGGCAAGGTGCAACTATGGATTCTCGAAGACTCCATCGTTGCCATGCAGACCATGCCAGACGGCAAGGTCAACAGGGAGTATGTGCATAACCATGTGCTGCGCAGTGCTCCCAACGGCGACTGGGGCGAGGATGTGAGCATTGCGCCTGGCGACCTCCGAACTATCACTTGCAATGCGCCCATAGCCGAGAATTGGAACAAAAACCAACTCTCTGTGGTTGCCTTCGTATATAACGAGGGTGGGGTGGTGCAGGTGGTTAAAACACATGTGGACACAAAACAAGAATAACAATATATTTTTTTACCTATTATAATATAATAATATGAAATTATTAAAATCTTTGATTATCGCGCTTGTTGCTTCTTGCGCTTCTTTCACAGCCATGGCTCAGGATGTCGACAATTCATGGTCGTTCTGCTATTCTGATGGTACTCTGATTCCCAACGGATCTACTGTTACCACCAATTTCTACAAGGTTTCTGAATTTGATGAGTTCATGATTCCTACTCATCTCTATGTGAAAAATACTACTGATGCTGCCGCTTATCTCAAAATTACTTATAATGTAAGGGAAATGCCTAATGGAGCTTTCAAGTACTGCTTCCCAGGTACTTGCCAGGTGGCTAATACCACTGGTCTCTTCACAAGTCAAAATGGTGGCGGTCCTGCAGGATCTGTTCATGATACACAGACTGAGTGGTTACCTGCTTCACAGGGGGCTGCCTCTTATGGCACATGCTCAGTGTTGGCTTCCATTACAGTGCTTTCCATCAATTCTGGCTTCCCTCCAACTTACGATGTGATTGGGCAGGGACACTCCATCACCATCAACATGGTTTATGACGCTTCGTCTACAGCTATCAATGGACTTAATGGCGACAAGGCTGACATCATTCTCGATGGGAATAGCATTCGTGGCATCGGCTCTTTTGAGAGTCTTACCGTCTTTACTCTCGATGGCAAGATGGTTTCTGAGGATAACCTCAAGACCGGCGTATATGTGGCTCGCATGATTGCTGGCAAAAACTCGCTGGTAAAGAAAATATACGTAAAATAAGTTGATAACAATAACTAAATAGTAATAAATATGAATAGATTTCTACTTTCTTTTGCAGCCATCTTGGTGGCTACCAATATCTTTGCGCAAGATGTTGTGGCCGTGTCGCGTGCAGATGCTTCTCTGCTCATTAATAGAAACAATGCCGCACAAGTGGCTTCAGCACAGGCCCCTGCATACGTTGAACCACTTGGCACCAACGAGTATATAGCTGGCTACTATACCGACTCTAAACTACCATCGTCTAATTATGCTCTCGGCTTGGCAAATAATCCGGGCACATGGAAGGTGGGGGCTGTGTTCAAACCTTCTATTCTCGATAGATTTGTTGGAGGCAAGATCAAAAGGGTTCGATTTGCTCTTGCTACCAGCACCGGATCTTCGGTTGCACAGGTTTATGTGGTAAACAGCAATGGCAGCATTCCTTCCTCACCTGTTGCATCTGGACGTATTGATGCCACTGCGGAAGGATGGAATGAAATTACACTCACAGAGCCTGTAACAGTTGAAGAGAACAAGGAGTATCTCATCGTTTTCAGTTATAAGCAGGAGTCGGGTAAATATCCTCTCCTCACTGATGCATATTTCGATTACCCTGAAGTTTCAGGTGGATTCTACTTCTATGGCAACCTCGGAACTGGTAACAAATGGACTGACTTCAGTCAGAGCGGCAATGGCAATATCCTTATTCAAGCAGTCGTGGAGGCACAACTTCCTGATGAAGACCTCAAATATGAGTCTATAATGTATGGTGCACAGTTTGCCAAAGCTGGAGAAACCTTCAACATTACTTCCAAGGTGAATAACTATGGTGGTTCACTGCCTGCTTCATACGATGTAGATGTGCAGATAGATGGAAATCTCCTAAAGTCATTCAGTGGACTGACAACCGTTGATAAGGCTGCCACCATCTCTGTTGAATTGCCTGCAGACCTCGCTGCTGGGAAACATCAACTAAAGGCTTTCATCACCAAGATAAATGGAAATCCTGCACAGTACACCCTCAACAATGATACTGCAACACTTGATTTCTATTGCTATGCCGGTGGATTTGCAAGACAGAAGCAACTTATCGAGCAGTTCACATCGCAGTACTGCACATTCTGCCCCAAAGGTACAACTTGCCTCAAGGCTGCCACTTCTGGAAGGAATGATATCGCACTCGTTTCCATTCATGGAGACATGAGCAGTGGTTCTGATATCTTCAACAATGCTCAGGCTGACTCTGTTCTCTATTGCCTGGCCCTCGCTTTCCCAACAGGTTCCTTCAACCGTGTTTATTATCCAGAGGAAGCATCCAATTGTTTCGGATTGGCTTGGAACTCCACATCGTCATTCACCAACTTCTTTAATTCGGTGGTTGACTATTCAAACTTGATGCCGGCTTATGCCACCATCAATATTGCATCTGAATTCTCTGCCGACGATAACATGCTCAACGTAACTGTTTCTGGCGACATCGATCCTGCTTTTTCTGCCATTTTGGGTGAAGATGCACGTATAAGTGTGTTCCTGACAGAGGATAATCTCGTGGCTAAACAGTATAACAATGGTGCATGGAATAATTCATATACTCATAACAATGTATTCCGTTCGGCCATGGGATCTGTATGGGGTAACCCTCTCAATATCAATGGCAACAAATACGAGAATCATTTCTCGCAGCGTCTCAACACAACATGGAATAGGGATAACATGCACATTATTGCATTCATCAGCAAACCTATGTCCATTAAAGCCGCTCAAGATGATATGTGGGTAGACAACTGCGAGAGTACAACTATCGGTACCACTCAGGGCATTCACAATATTACTGATGCCAGTCTGTCAAACGCTATTGTTGCTCGTTATAATGCAGAGGGGCAACTCATCACTGCCCCTGTAAAGGGCATCAATATCCTCAAACTTGCTAATGGCCAAACTATCAAGGTCGTGGTAAAATAATGCCCGCATTCATTTAAATTAGGTGTATATCCCACCTATATTTATTCTAACGAGGGTGTGTCGAAAATCCCGACACACCCTCGTTCTTCTTTATTATAGGTGGGTTCTATAAATTAGAATGTCAACCCCCAAATAATAATCACTATGACGGTGGGAATTTATAGAATCCACCTATAATATGATAGTTATCGAAATCAGATAAAGATAGAACCACTGATGAGACATGTGTGTCATTAAATGTAGGTATTACACCCATAAATATCCCTTGGCAACCCCTGTTTTGTAAAGATATTAAAAAACTTTTAATGATTTTGCAATTTTTCTCTCAAAATATTTGGTTTGTATTGATAATCTGCTTACCTTTGCATTCGCTTTCGAGAATTAAATACTCGGATGCACTAAAAGAAAGAGTTCTTTGAAAGATTTACATACAACAGAGAAGTAGTACAAGAAGCAGGCATGCTATTGATTCTTATTTATTAAGGATAGTTTAGTATGCTTGGGTAGAAGAAACGAACCG
>JALFPC010000088.1 GCA_022782305.1 Prevotella sp.
GCAAACTCATTGCTGCAGCACGCAAGAAATCTAAGGTTATGAAGATCGGTGTAATCGGACTGCTCGTCGACAACAACAATCCCAAGGCTGAGGCCCTCTACAAATCATTGGGATTCAAGCAAGTGGGACCTTCAAACTGGGGAGGCCACCCTATGAAACACATGCAAATGAAATAAATACAGACACAAGCTTCTCCACTAAAACAATATCATCAAGACATGAAAAAGAAACTAATCATAATGATGGTTTGCACCATGGCTGCACTGACAACCATGGCGCAACCTGCCGCTCACCCTTGGAAAGGCAAAAAGGTGGCTTACTTCGGCGACTCCATCACCGACCCGAGGAACAAGGCCGCCAGCAAGAAATACTGGAACCTGCTACAGGAATGGTTAGACATCACTCCATACGTGTATGCCGTGAGTGGCAGACAATGGAACGATATTCCACGACAGGCCAACAAACTCAAGGAGGATCACGGCAATGACGTGGATGCCATCATGATATTCATAGGTACTAATGACTATAATGCCGGAGTGCCAATAGGCAAATGGTATGAGGAGAAAGAGGAGGAAGTGATGGCAGGAATACACGAACCCAAGCATTTAGTGAAACGCATGAAGAGAATGCCCGATATGAACAAGAACACTTATCGCGGACGCATCAACATTGCACTCGACAGCCTCAAACGCATGTATCCAACCAAACAGATAGTGCTACTCACTCCCATACACCGGGCTGGATTTTACGCCAACGACAAGAACTGGCAACCAACCGAAGCCTACACCAACAAATGCGGAGAATTTATCGATCCCTATGTGGAGTCGGTAAAAGAGGCATCCAATATATGGGCTGTGCCCGTCATTGATCTCAACGCACTCTGCGGGCTCTTCCCCCTCAACGATGCACACGCACAGTATTTCAACAATGCCGACACCGACAGGCTGCACCCCAACAACATGGGGCACAAGCGCATGGCTCTCACTCTGATGTATCAACTGCAGGCTCTATACTGCGAATAATCATCGCTTCAGAGAATCTTTATCACATAAATGTTGAGACCATATCATATAAATATATAATATAAGGAAATGAAAGTAGGACTCTTTATTCCTTGTTATGTAAACGCCCTATACCCCGAAGTGGGCACGGCTACATACAAGCTGCTGACGCACCTGGGAGTGGATGTTGACTACCCCCTGGGACAGACATGCTGCGGACAACCCATGGCCAACGCAGGCTTTGAAACCATGGCACAAGAACAGGCCGACAGACTGGATCAACTCTTCGCACCATACGATTATGTGGTGGCACCATCTGCCAGTTGCGCGGCATTCGTGAAAACCAAATACCCACACATACTCAAAGAGAAGCATGAGTGCATGACCTCAAATAAGATTATGGACGTGGTGGAATTTATTCATGACGTGGTGAAGCCAACCTCATTGCCCTCACGATTCCCTCATGTAGTGAGCATCCACAACTCATGCCACGGAGTGCGCGAACTGGGACTGGCATCGCCAAGTGAGCGGAATATTCCATCATTCAACAAGATTAAAGACCTGCTTGAAATGGTGGACGGCATAACCATACACCAACCAGAAAGGCCCGATGAATGTTGCGGTTTCGGAGGTATGTTCTCAATAGAAGAACCTGACGTATCGGTACGTATGGGCACTGACAAACTTGAGAGACACATGGCCACTGGGGCGGAATATATCACGGGCCCCGACAGTTCGTGTCTCATGCACATGCAGGGCATAGCCAAACGACTGGGCAAAGAGATAAAATTTATTCATGCAGTAGAAATAATGGCATCAGGACTATGAGCACACTACACACATCAGCAGCAAAAGGATTTCTGAAGGATTCAGAAAAAGCCAAATGGCACGACGCCACTTTCTGGTCTGTAAGAGGGAAAAGGGATAATATAGCCATGCATCTCGACGAATGGGAACAGTTGCGACAAATGGCCAGCGACATAAAAAAGCATACCATCACCCATCTCGACCATTATCTCGACTTGTTTGCCTCCAATGCCGAACGCAACGGCGCTATCGTTCACTGGGCCAAGGATGCTGAAGAGTTCAACAGCATAGTGCTTGACATTATCAAAAGCCATGGTGTGAGCAAAATGGTGAAGAGCAAGTCTATGCTCACAGAGGAATGTGAACTGAATCCTTATCTCGAGAGCAATGGGATAGAAGTGGTGGAAACAGACCTCGGCGAGCGTATCATACAACTCATGCACTCTAAACCGAGCCATATTGTAATGCCCGCTATTCATATAACACAGGAAGAGGTTGGAGAACTGTTTGAAAAGGAGATAGGAAGTCAACCTGGCAACAGCGACCCCACCTACCTAACCTACTGTGCACGTATGAGTTTGCGCAATGAGTTTCTTACAGCACAGGCGGGACTGACTGGCGGCAACTTCGGTGTGGCTTCCACAGGAGATATTGTGGTTTGCACCAATGAGGGCAATGCCGACATGAGCACATCAATACCCAAACTTCATATCGCAGCCATGGGCATAGAGAAGATTGTGCCCGACTACGACTCGCTTGCTGTGTTTCACCGACTGCTCGCCCGCAGCGGCACAGGACAACCCACCACCACCTTCACCTCACATTTCCGCAGTCCAAGACCTGGAGGAGAGTATCATATTATTCTCGTGGACAATGGCAGAAGCGATATCATTGCCGACCAAGACCACTGGCAGACACTGAAATGTTTGAGATGTGGCGCTTGCATGAACACATGCCCTGTATACAGGCGTAGCGGCGGATATTCATATACTTATTTCATCCCAGGCCCCATCGGCATTAATCTCGGCATGCTCAGAAACAAAGAGAAATATACCGACAACGTGAGCGCATGCTCGCTTTGCTGCTCTTGCGATAATGTGTGCCCCGCAATGGTAGACCTGTCTGAACAGATATACAAATGGCGACAACAACTCGACTCCTTGGGCAAGGCTGACAAGATGAAGAAAGCTATGAGCAGCGGCATGAAAATAATCTTTGACCACCCTGCCCTCTTCTCGACGGCACTCAAGTTTGCACCCTTAGTCAACCACCTCCCACGATTCATGGTTTACAACAGACTCAACGCATGGGGACAAGGAAGGGAACTTCCTCAGTTTGCCAGCAAGTCGTTTGAGACGATATGGAAACAGCAGATAAGCAAGAAGAAGCCATAACCCCTGCAATAATGGGCTTTATTTATAACAATCCAAATCCTGAAAAGAAATGAAAAAGGACGATTTGTTCTCCAAGATACGCGCCAACCAGCATGTCTGCTTTGATATGCCAGACATAGCAAAGATGACTGTCACCATCTTTGATGACCCGCTAAAACAATTCTGCGAGATGAGCAAGACAGTGGGTGGAAGCATTGTGATACTCAATGAAAATGATGATGTCAACGAGGTGATACGTAACCTGCATCCAGAAGCGAAACGCATTGCGTCAAATTTGGATTTCATTACCATTGCCAACACCAATCCTGATACCATAGAGAGCGCCAACGACCTCAACGGCACCGATGTGGGCATAATAGAGGGATTGTTTGGTGTGGCCGAAAACGGATGCGTATGGGTGCCTCAAACAATGAAAGAAAGAGCCGTCTGCTTTATATCCGAATATCTTGTGATCATCTTAGACCGCCAAAATATTGTAAACAACATGCACGAGGCTTACAAACGCATATCCTTCAATGACTATGGATATGGCTGTTTCATCAGTGGTCCATCCAAGACTGCCGACATAGCACAGGCTTTAGTAATGGGCGCTCAGGCTGCACGCGGAGTGACAGTGATAATCAGATAAGGAAATCATTGACAGCCTGTGCCACTGTCTCTATATCCTTGGTGGTCATGGCAGGATTGCAGGGAAGACTCAATTCCTGCTGGTGAAGCATATCGGTGATGGGATATGTGCCGCTGAATACCCTTTGATAACAGCGCTGGCTATGTGGTGGTATAGGATAATGCACTATGGTGCCAATGCCTCTGCCGAGAAGATGTTGCTGCAATTGGTCTCGCTGACAACAGAGCACTGGAAAGACATGGAATACCGATGACTTCCATACAGGATTATCCATATCTGGGAGGGTGACATCAGGATGGGAGATGAGAGAAGAAAGCAAGGCTGCCAACTCCCGCCTGTATTCGTTGTCTTGATCAAGATACTTAAGTTTTACATCCAACACCGCAGCTTGAAGGTCATCAATACGACTATTTACTCCCTGGTAATCAAAGACATATTTCTTTGATGACCCATAATTACCGAGAGTGGAGACGAGTGTTGCCAACTCCTCGTCGTTGGTAGTCACAGCACCGGCATCACCCAATGCACCAAGGTTTTTACCCGGATAGAAACTATGTGCGGCAGAATCGCCAAGAGAGCCCGTATGGCGGTAACAGACATCACCATCTGGTTTAGTTTCAACATAAGAGCATCCATGAGCCTGCGCATTATCTTCGATAAGTTTCAGTCCATACTGTCTGCACAACTGCGCTATCTTTGGAGTATATGCGCAGCACCCATATAGATGAACAATCATTATCGCCTTTGTTTTGGCTGTTATGTGCTTTTCTATCTGCGAGTCATCAATCTGCATGGTGGAGAGAGAAGGTTCTACCAGCACGGGAGTAAGTCCGCATGATGAGATAGCAAGTATGGAAGCAATATAAGTATTGGCAGGCACTATCACCTCGTCGCCGTCTGTCATTACCCCCATCTCTTTATAAGCCATGAGGATGAGTCGTAGGGCATCAAGACCATTTCCACAACCTACGCAGAAAGAGGAACCGATATATTTGGCATATTCTGCCTCGAAATGGCGTGTGGCCTCGCCTCGCAGATACCATCCTCCATTCACCACCTGTAGCACGGCTTCGCTGATCTCTTCGCCATGCATGGCGGTAATATTTCTAAGGTCAAGATATTGTATCATTGTATCGGGCTTTATTATTAGTATTATGAGAATTGCACAGGGTAAGTAATACAGAATATGCTATATCTGGAAAGAGAACCGGGGAGTGAGCATGCATCCCACTGTTTCCTTGAAGGTAGTCAGTCCGTAGTTTATGCTACCATCATCAGAGGCACAAGGACCTACATCAACGAAGTCGATGCCTTTGTTTGAGTAGAATTCAAAGATGTGATGAGCCAAGATATTCATGCTGCGCAGATGAGACCATTGCGAACGGTCTCCCCAGTAGATAACCTGCACTATATTGTCTGCCACATGGAAGACCACTGCCGAAGCCACATCCTCCCCATCCTTGGTCAGCAGGAAGAAGTCTGCATCTATCACGTTTATGGTTACCATGATATCCTCCCATGACATGCTCAACGGATAGCCATGCTCAGCTCTGTTGGCAGCAATCACATCATACGCCCTTTTGGCTATTTCGAGGTTGTCATGTGTGGTAGCAATAAATTCAAAACCCGCCTTCATGCCCCTCTTCAAGTTTTTTATGGCGCTATGCGTCAACATTTGTTCGTAACCTCCGTACCGCTGTGTATGGAAATACGCATTGATGCAAGATGCCGAAATAGAGCCTACGGTAGCGAGTGACGCCACCTGTTTGGTCATCATGTTTTTATCATAAAACTCTGGTGGCAATGTGATTTCAGCCCTCAAGTCTATGTTACCTACGTATGACGCGAGCAGGGAGCAAGCCTCAAAGACAAACTCCGTCCTTTGGTTGTCATGATAAGAGAAGCCGCCGAAAGGCGCCGAGAAAGGAGAGCACAGTTTAGCGTCTCTCTCGCCCATGATGATGCCCATCCTCGCCTTAGAGCCATCCATGAAAAGGAGGCAATGGAGCGAAGAAGCCTTATTGGCATTGACACGTGCGAATGCCGCAGAATTGTAGATATGAGGATGATGAGGGATGAAATCCTCATATTCATCGAGAGAAACTCGTTTTATCTCCATAATACTCAACAATAATTATTCCTCCAACTATGGCGTTTTTGCTTCACAGGCAGGGAGTTACATTTCCGCAGGCAGGGAGTTATATTTTCACAGGCAATGAGTTTTATTTCTTTAGTGTGGCCAGAAAATCGTTGTAATCCCTTATATAGTCATCCTCTTCGAATGGGTCGGAAGCCAGCACGAGGCATACGGCTCCAGAAGAGAAATCATTAAGTGTGCGCCACACTCCTGTTTCCACATACAACCCCTGCCATGGATGGTTGAGATGGTAACTTGTCTGCGTATATCCATCGTCGAGGGTAACGGTAAAAGAACCACTTGCAGCCACAATGAACTCGCGGCATTGCTTATGAGCGTGACCTCCCCTACTCTCCCCGGCCGGCACGTCATAGACCCAGTAAACCCTTGACACGTTGAATGGTATATGGTCCATTGACTGGGCCACTGTCAGGTTGCCTCTTGGATCAAGGATCTTTGGCAAGTCTATGATTTTATCTTCCGTTTTGCTCATAACTTAGAGTATAGTGTCAGCCAGTCTTTTGGCTTTTTCTCTCAGTGCGTCAGTACCGTCTGCGATGTCTCCGTAGCACAATACAACTCCCATTCGTCTGCCCACGTGAGCCTCAGGTTTTCCAAAAATGCGCACTCTTGTATAATCTTCCTTGAGCGCCTCAGTGAGATTATATGAGAGTTGTCCGTATTTTTCTTCTTTTGACAGTACCACAGCACTTGCCCCTGCATGCTCGAGATGTATGCCAGCTATAGGCAGTCCCATCACGGCGCGGAAATGTAGTTCAAATTCGCTGAGATTTGTGGTATGTCCGAGTGTAACCATACCCGTATCATGGGGTCTTGGAGAGAGTTCAGAGAATATCACCTCTCCCTCTTTTGTAAGGAAGAACTCCACTCCCCAGATGCCAGCTCCGGTAAGTGCAGCCGTCACCTTGGAAGCCATCTCCTGAGCCTTGGCAAGTTCTGCATCAGAAATAGTATATGGTTGCCAGCTTTCTCGATAGTCACCACCTTTCTGCACGTGTCCGATGGGTGGGCAGAAGAGTGTTGGTCCATTTTTTTGTGTTACTGTAAGTAGAGTGAACTCGCTATCGAAATGAATAAATTCCTCAACGATAACCTCCTTAACATCCCCCCTGCTTCCCTTCATGGCATTATCGAAGGCTGCGCTCAGTTCATCTGCACTCTTCACCACGCTCTGTCCGTGTCCTGACGAAGACATGAGCGGTTTTACCACGCATGGGAATCCGATATTATTGGCAGCGGTTTCAAATTCAGCGTATGTTGTTGCATAGAAATATCGTGCAGTGCGCAGTCCGAGTTCCTTTGCCGCCAGATCCCTAATAGCCTTTCGGTTCATGGTATAGTTTACGGCTTTGGCACTGGGCACCACCTGTATGCCCTGCTGCTCATAGTCGAAGAGTCGTTCTGTTCTGATAGCTTCTATTTCTGGTACGATGATATCTGGTCTATGACGACTAACCACTCGGTCGAGAGCCTCTCCGTCGAGCATGTTGATAATCTCTCTTTCATCAGCCACTTGCATGGCGGGGGCATCGTCATAACGGTCACAAGCCACCACATACTGTCCTGCTCTCTTAGCAGCGATCACAAACTCCTTGCCCAATTCTCCTGAGCCTAATAATAGAATCTTTTTCATGTTTTTATATAATATTTTTTTGTTTCTAATCTTTTGAGACATTGTCATCGATGTCTTCCTTTGGTCATTCCTTGTTACCTTTTGAGTTGAACTACCTCACAATCCTTGAATTCGAGTCCGTCGATGGTCAGCCTGACAATAGTTCTTTCCTTGTGCCACCCTTGCAGTCCTGCCGCTCCGGGGTTTATGTGTAGCAGGTTGAGAGTTTTATCATACTGCACTTTTAGTATATGGCTATGCCCGCTGATGAAGAGTTTCGGAGGCATGGCATAAATCTGTCCTCTGATGCTTGGGTCATAATTTCCTGGATAGCCACCTATATGTTTCATGAGCACGTCAACCTCTTCGCATTTCCATCTGAGCACGGGAGTGAACATACGTCTGAGATCACCTCCATCGCAGTTGCCACACACGGCTCTCAATGGTCTTATCTCAGATAGTTTCTGTGCCACCTCCACTGATCCGATATCTCCAGCATGCCATATCTCGTCGCATGGTTCGAGGTAGTGCACGAATTTTTCATCCCAATAGGCGTGCGTATCGCTGATTATGCCAATGCGTTTCATATCGTCTATTTATTTGGTTTGACGTTTCATTTCTATGTATCTCTGTATCAGGTCGCAACTACCCTCAATACCGAGTGCTGATGAAGATATGCAGAGGTCATAACTCTGGCTGTGTCCCCATATCTTGCCTGTATAATAATTATAAAAGCGTGCTCTCTCTCTTTCTGACTCGTTTATAAATCTTTCGGCCTCTTCATTTGAGCATTCACGTCTTTGCGCCACTCTATTTATGCGTTGCTGTTTGTCTGCAGTAATAAACACGCTAACGGCATTAGGATAGTCGCGCAGTATATAGTCGGCACATCGTCCCACAAAGACACAGTTGTGACTATTTGCAGCATTTCGTATGGCATCGCTTTGGAATTTAAACAAACTCTCCTGCGACATGTTGTTGGTATAGAAGTTATCATCGCCCACGAAAGGAGTATGGAGATGAAACAAGGACCTAAGTAGTCCTTTCTTTTCATCAATCTGCTCAAACACCGATTCATCGAAACCGCTCTCTCGTGCGGCTATGTTTAGGATGCGACGGTCATAGAAATCGCATCCGAGCCTTTCAGCCAATATCTGGGCTATCTCTCTGCCACCGCTACCTATCTGGCGCCCTATGTTGATAATCAGATGATGGTCATTCATTGTCTTGCCTCCTTATTATTTATTTCCACAAAAGGGTTGTTTTCTTATTTCTTTCCCTCCTCTGGATGTTTCTTTAGTTTGCACATAAATCTCGCCATCATGTAAATAGTGGCCACAGCCGAAAGGGTATCGCTGATTGGCATAGACCACCATACACCCTTCACTCCCCATATCAATGGCAAGAGTAAGAGCAGAGGTAACAGAAAGATCATCTGCCTCGACAGTGAGAGAAACATGCTTATTTTGGCTTTTCCTATGCTCTGGAAGAAATTGGTGATAACCATCTGGCAACCTACCAACGGGAATGCTATCATCATAGTGGAGATGCCTGTGGCCGAGATGTTCATGAGTGTTTGGTCGGTAGTAAACAGGCGTGCGCACTGCATGGGCATCAACTGCGAGAGCAAGAATCCCGATACAGACACCACAGTGGCAGCTATTATAGATAATTTTAGCACCCTCATCAACCTGTCATATCGGCATGCGCCGAAATTATATCCTGCTATGGGTTGCATGCCTTGATTGACACCCATATTAATCATGACAAACAAGAATGCCACTCTGTTGGCAATGCCATAAGCTCCCACGGCCAGGTCGCCACCATAAGTCAGCAGTCCGTTGTTGATAAATATCACAACTACACAAGCGCATACATTCATTGAGAATGGCGACACACCCACAGAGATGATGCTTTTTACAATCTCTCCATCAGGCTTATAGGTACCGCGCTGAAAATGCAGTATTTCAGCAGGTTTGGCAAAGAGGCTCATCTGCCATGCCAATGCCAGTATCTGCGATATGATGGTGGCCAAGGCTGCCCCTCTAATGCCCATATCAAAGACATAGATAAACAGTGGGTCGAGCAGGGTGTTGACAACCACGGTAAACATTGTTGCATACATGGCTTCACGCGGTTTGCCTGCCGAGCGCAGCACTGCATTCATACCGAAATAGAGGTGCGTGAACACGTTGCCGAGCAGGATGACAACCATATAATCCCTGGCGTATGGAATGGTCTGTTCGCTTGCGCCGAAGAAAAGCAATATGGGGTCGAGGAATAGCAGTGAGATAATGCTGAAGATCACACCCACTATGACATTCAGCGATATGGTATTGCCAAAGATATGGCGTGCCGTGTCATAGTCGCGCTGCCCCAGTCTCACAGAAATAAACGTAGATGCTCCTACTCCCACAGCTGCTCCGAAAGCCGCCGAGAGGTTCATAAAAGGAAAGGTTATGGCAAGTCCCGATATGGCCAACGGTCCCACACCCTGCCCTATGAAGATGCTGTCTACCATGTTATATAGAGAAGAGGCTGTCATGGCTATGATTGCCGGCAGTGCATATTGCACCAGCAGTTTACCCACAGGCTCGGTACCCAATTGGAGTGCCGCGGCCCTACTCTTCTCTTGACTCTGATTATTGTTATTCTCCATTTCAGGGTGCAAAGTTACTAAGATTTATCCAAACAACCAAACACCACACAAATTTGTATTGGTAAAAAACACTAATTATTAGCCAAAGCGGACATGGCAGTATAAACGCATGAGATTGAGAATATAGGGATGCATGAAAGTGAGGATATAGGCATGTGTTTCAATAGAAGAACACCTCTGTTTCCACACGGTCAAAACGCCTCTTTGCAAGGTTGTGGCGGGAGATAAGGAAATACATAGAACCACAATCATAAAATCTCAGATTCCATTTATCATCCTCTTCTATGCGTAGCAGTTGAACCATCTTTTCCTGCCGTTCGTTCACTTCATTGTCTCGAGGTGAGCCAAGCATGGCATGGCAGATGCTCTCGCCCTCATGGCTAAACTTCATCTGCTCTGCTGGTCGGAACACACTCTCGCCAGTGTCTTCCCAGTTGAGTTCATAAGGTTTGAGTCCATCCGTGATGGGACTATACAGCACCCTGACCATCTCGCCCGAGTATTCATGCAGAGGCAATTCAAGTGGCGTCTCCATCTGAAGGAAATGGTCGATAGCGGCAAAGAAATACAG